>NZ_JBSGBK010000014.1:0-142875 GCF_053601215.1 Amycolatopsis sp. NPDC004772 | reverse complement strand
GGTAAGGCGGGTTAGAACCCGCCTTACCACTCACGACTGTCTCAGCCCACGTAGCGGCGGGCCTTCGACTCCCGCTGCGGGGCTTCCAGGAGGCGGAGGCCGTGCTCGACGTGCGGCGGGACCACGCGGCGGTCGCGCAGGACCCACGGCAGGCCGCGGGCCACGTCCAGGAGCGCCGCAGCGGTGGCCGAGTCGCGAGGCGCGGTGCGCAGGACCTCGCGGCCGCGGCGGAAGACCGCCGGCCAGGGGCGGCGCAGCAGGAGCGTCCACATCGTGTTGCGGATGCCCAGGCGGCGGCGGTGGCGCGGGTCGCGCAGCTTCGACGGCGCGTGGTGGATCACCACGTCCTCCGCCCAGCACATCCACCAGCCGCGCGCCGCGAGGTCGAGGGCGAACAACTCCTCCTCGCCGCCGAGCCACATCCGGGTCGAGAAGCCGCCGACCTCGCGGAACGCACTGACGCGCACCGCCGTCAAGCCCGCCATGATGCCGAGCAGCGCTGGCCCCGGCAGCCAGTCCGGGCCGGGGACCGGGGACTCGCGCAGTTCCGGCGTGATCGGGTCCTCGGCCAGGCCGGGCTCGACCAGGCAGCGCCCGGTCACCGAGCCGAGCCCCGGATACGACTCCAGCAGGTCGGCGGCCTGGGTGAGCGCGCCGGGCTGCCACGTCGTGTCGTCGTCGCAAAAGGCCACGTACGGGGTCGTCACCTCCTCGACCGCGATGTTGCGGGCCACCGCGCCGAGGTTCTCCGCCAGGCGGAACAGGCGGACGCCCGGGAACTCGCGGGCGACCATGTCGGCCGTGCCGTCCGTGGATCCGTTGTCCGCGACGAAGAGGGGCGCCGCGTCCGGCAAGGACGTCATGTGGTCCAGGGTCTCCCGCAGCTGCGACCGGCGGTTGCGGGTGATGATCACGACCGAGATTCGCGCCATTCGGCGGTCCTTTCCAGAGTCCGGGCCTGGTGTTCGACGTGGGCGGGCAGGACGCGCCGCGAGCTCAGCGCGCGTGGCAGCCGCGGGACCGCGCCGAGGACGGCGCCGGGCGCCCGCACCAGCGTCCGTGCCACTTCGCGGCGACACACTCGCGGCGGGCGGCGCAGCACGGCGATGAGCAGCTGGTTGCGCAGTTCGGCCCGGCGGCGCCACGACGACGGTGGGCGCGACGGGGACGGGTGGTGGTGGGCGCGCAGACGTCCGACGTAGCAGACCTCCCAGCCGCGCGCCGCCAGGTCGTAGGCCAGCAGCTGTTCTTCCGCGCCGAAGTGCAGCAGCGGGCTGAAGCCACCCACTTGCAGGTACGCCGAGCGGCGGACGATCGCCGAGCACGCCAGGAAGCCGAGCACCAGCGGCCCGGGCGCGCCATCCGGGTGCCCCAGCGGGCTGCGCTCCATTTCGGGCGTCACCGGGTCGTCCCGGCATTCCGGGCCGACGAGGGTGCGCGCGGCGAGCAGGCCGGTCCGCGGGTGCTCGTCGAAGATCCGCTCCGCCTCCACCAACGCGTCCGGTGCCCACCACGAGTCGTCGTCGCTGAAGGCGACGTACGGCGTGTCGGCCGCGATGACGCCGAGGGTGCGCGCGGCGGCGCCGAGGTTCTGCGGCAGCCGGATCACGCGGACGCATCGATAACGCCGGGCGACCGCGGCCGTGTCGTCCTCCGAGGCGTTGTCCAGCACGATGACCGGCGGCCGGGGGTCCAAAGAGGACAGCCGGGTGAGGGTGCGCGCCAGCTCGGTGGCGCGGTTGCGGGTGGCGATGACGACGGTCGTGCGCGCGCTCACCGCGCCCCCACCAGCTCGTCGACCAGCGCGGCCAAGGATGCCGGGTGCGCGGGTGGCCGCACCTTCGCCGACAGGCACCACTTCAGGCGGGCGTCGAGCAACGCCGGGTCCGTGACGTCCGAAGCGGCCACCACCGGCCAGTCCAGCGCGGTGCCCTGCGCGGTCACCTTCCCGCCGCCGCCCACCGGGTCGACGGCGAGCACCGGCACCCCGGCCTTGAGCCCGAGGACCAGTCCGTGCAGCCGGGTCGTCACCACGGCGTCCATTTTGGACACCACGGCGGCGAACTGGTCCGGGGTCGCGCACCGCTCCCAGTCCTCGTGCGCCAGGCGCGTGTCCAGCGGCACGCGGGCGCAGTCCAGGCCGGCGAGCCAGCCGGTCAGTGCCTCGTGGACGTCGCCGTGCCGGCCCGCGCTGCCGTATTCCGGCTGGCGCGGGGCCAGGATCACGCCCAGCACCGGCGTGGGCGACACCGGTGCACCCAGGGAAAGGTCGAGTTCGGTGGTGACGCCGTCGTCGCGCGGGAGGACCCGGTGGAACCCCGTCACCGCCGGGTCTTCGGCGTCGGGTACGGACACGCCGACCGCGATCCGGCGGCAAGCCGCGTAGCGTTCGTGCAGCGAACGCACCTGCGGCCCGTGGACCGGGCCGCAGGCGAACACCACGTGGGTATAGTCGTCGGGGGGCGCGTCGGGCAGGTGCAGGGTGCCGGGCCGGAAGCCGGGGCTCCACGCGACCCGGTGGTCGATCCCGGCCTCGGCCAGCGCGGCCCCGGCCGCGCGCAGGCTCAGGACGTCACCCGCCGTGGCTTCCCCGTGCAGAAAACTGGCCCAACCGGTGAGCAGAACTCGCATGGTGGTGGCGCTTACCCGCTCGCCACCCCGTTACACGGGTTTGCGCCCACCGGGGCCGGGTAGCCGCCACGGCATGACGGATCCGGGAGTGGCCAGGCGGTTCGAACGTGCGGTGGTGACCGGGGGTGCCGGCTTCGTCGGCGCCCACCTGTGCGAGCTGCTGCTCGAAGAGGGCATCGAAGTCGTCGCCGTCGACAACCTCGCGACGTCCTCGGCGGACTCCTTGGACCACCTGCGCCACTACGACCGGTTCCGGTTCGTGCGCCACGACGTCACGCAGCCGATGCCGCTGAGCTGCGAAGCCGACGTCGTGTTCCACCTGGCCTCGGCCGCGTCACCCCGCGACTACCTCGCCCTGCCGATCGAGACGCTCCGCGCGGGGTCGCACGGCACCGAGAACGCCCTCGAACTGGCCCGCCGCGATGGCGCCCGGTTCGTCCTCGCATCGACCAGCGAGGTCTACGGCGATCCCCTGGAACACCCGCAGCGCGAAGGGTATTGGGGCAACGTCAACCCGATCGGGCCGCGCAGCGTCTACGACGAGGCCAAGCGCTACGCCGAAGCACTGACCTCGGCCTACCGCCGCGAATTCGGCGCGGACACGGGGATCGCGCGGATCTTCAACACCTACGGCCCCGGCATGCGCGCCCACGACGGCCGGATGATCCCGGCGTTCCTCGACCAGGCGCTCCGGAACGAGCCGATCACCGTCACCGGCACCGGCGAACAGACCCGGTCCATCTGCTACGTCGAGGACACCGTCCGCGGCCTGCTCGCCCTCGCGCGGTCAGGCCACCCCGGACCGGTGAACATCGGCAACCCGGACGAGCTGACCGTCCGTCAGGTGGCCGAGCGGATCAAGGACATCACCGGCTCCCGCTCCCCCGTCGAGTACATCGACGCCGTCGTCGACGACCCGCAGCGGCGCTGCCCCGACATCACCCTCGCCCGCGACGTCCTCGGTTGGGAACCGAAGATCGACGCCGACGACGGCCTCCGTCGCACTGCGGCGTGGTTCCGCCGCGCGCCGTCGCGCTGAGTAGCGACGCCCAGGGCTTATGCGCGCCATCGTTTATCAACGACTTCGCCGGGTAGCGCTATAGGCGAGAGCGGGCCCTGCGAGTCCGCGCCGAAACGCCAGAGGCAGGTCGATGCGCATACTCGGGATCAACGCCGTTTTCCACGACCCGGCCGCAGCGCTGGTGGTGGACGGGGAGATCGTCGCCGCGGCGGAGGAAGAACGCTTCAGCCGCCGCAAGCACGGCAAGCAGGCGGTGCCGTTCTCCACCTGGGAACAGCCCGCCCAGGCCGCCGCCTGGTGCCTCGCCCGGGCGGGACTGTCCGCGAAGGACCTCGACGCCGTCGGCTACTCCTACGACCCCGCGCTCGTCGAGCCGGGCCTGCCCGGGCACGACTCGAGCGGTGAGGAGCTGCGGACGGAGTTCGCCAAGCGGGCGCCCCTCTTCCTGAAGTCCGCCTTGCCCGGGCTCGATCCCGGCATCGTCAAGTTCGTCCGCCACCACGTCGCCCACGCCGCCTCGGCCGCGCTCGCCGCGCCGTTCGGCGACTGCGCCGTGCTGGTCGCCGACGGCCGCGGCGAAAGCACGTCCTACCTGGCCGGTGAGTACCGCGACGGGCGGTTCAAGGAACTGGCCGCGCAGAAACTGCCGCACTCGCTCGGCCTGCTCTACGAAGACCTCACCGAGCACTGCGGCTTCGCGCGGTCCAGCGACGAGTACAAGGTCATGGCGCTCGCCTCCTACGGCAAGCCGGCTTTCCTCGACGAACTCTGCGAGCACGTCCACGTCACCGGCGACGGCGGCTTCCACGCCTCGGGCGTCAACCTGGCCGACCTCGCCCCGCGACGCGAAGCCGGCGAGGAACTCACCCGGCGGCACGCCGATCTCGCCGCGAGTGTCCAGAAAGTCCTCGAAGACATCCTCCTCGAGCTGGCGGACTGGCTGCACGAGGCCACCGGCCAGCGCGACCTGGCGATGGCGGGCGGGATCGCGCTCAACTGCGTCGCCAACAGCCGGCTGCACGCCGAGGGCCCGTTCGACCGGATCTGGGTGCAGCCCGCCGCCGGGGACGCGGGCACCGCGCTCGGCGCCGCGCTGCAGCTGGCCGCCGACGCCGGGGAGCCCCGCACGTCCATGGGCGACGCCGGGCTCGGCCGCGGGTGGACCGACGAGGAGCTGGAAGAAATCCTCGTCCAGGCCAAGCTGCCGTACGAACGACCGGACGACCTCGCCGAGACCGTCGCCGAAGCGCTGGCGAACGACGAAGTGATCGCCTGGTTCCAGGGCCGCGCCGAGTTCGGCCCACGGGCCCTCGGCCACCGGTCGCTCCTGGCCCACCCGGGCCGCAAGGCGAACCTCGAGCGCCTCAACGACGTCAAGGGTCGCGAGCAGTTCCGCCCGGTGGCGCCGATGGTGCGGGCCGAGCGGGCGGCCGAAATCTTCAGCCGCGGCCCGCTGCCCAGCCCGTACATGCTGTTCGTGCACGACGTCGCCGAGGGCTGGCGCGACCGCATCCCGGCCGTCACACACGTCGACGGCACGGCTCGCGTACAGACCGTCGAGGAACGCGAAAACCCGGTGCTGGCCCGGATGCTGGCCGCCTTCGAGCGGCGGACCGGCCTGCCGGTCGTGATCAACACCAGCCTCAACACCGCCGGCCGTCCGATGGTCGACTCCCCACGAGACGCCCTCGAGTGCTTCGGCTCGGCCCCGATCGACCTGCTCGCGCTGGGGCCGTTCGTGCTCCGGCGACCGCGATCCACCCCGACCGGCGCGGCGTCGCCGGAGAAGAAGGAGGTGCCGTGATGGAAGACCATCTCGCCGCGCTGGCCGAAGCGGCCGGCCGGGCCCGTGAATCCGCCCCCAAGATCACCGCGTGGGGCCGGCACCTCGCCGGCGTCTTCGAGGCCGGTGGCCGGCTGCTCGCCTGCGGCAACGGTGGCAGCGCCGCCGAAGCCCAGCACCTGACCGGCGAGCTCGTCGGCCGGTTCCGCCACGAACGCCGTCCCCTCTCGGCCATCGCGCTGCACGCGGACACGTCCGCGACCACCGCGATCGTCAACGACTACGGCGACCACGAGGTGTTCGCCCGGCAGGTGCACGCCCACGGGCGGCCGGGCGACGTCCTGGTGTGCCTGTCCACCAGCGGCGGCAGCCAGAACGTCGTCGCCGCCGCGAAGGCCGCGCACGAGCTCGGCGTGACGACCTGGGCGCTGACCGGCCCCGCCCCGAATCCGCTCGCCGCCCTGTGCGACGACGCCGTGACGGTCGAAGCGCCGACCGTCGCGACCGTGCAGGAGATGCACCTGGCGCTGGTCCACGGCCTGTGCGCGGCGCTCGACGACGCGCTCGGGGTGACCGCGTGAAGCCGCTGGTCGTCCTGGGCGACACCCTGCTGGACGTCGACGCCGAAGGCACCGCCGAGCGGCTGTGCCCCGAGGCGCCGGTCCCGGTGGTCGACCTGACGGCCCGGCGCCGCCGCCCCGGCGGGGCCGGCCTGGCCGCCCTGCTGGCCGCGCGATCGGCGGCGGAGGTCGTCCTGGTCACGCCGCTCGGCGACGACGAAGGCGGCCACGCGCTCACCGGGCTGCTGGAACCGGACGTCACCGTGCTGCCGCTGCCGCTGCGCGGCACCACGGTGTGCAAGACCCGGGTCCGCGCGGGCGGGCAGTCGTTGCTGCGCCTGGATTCCGGCGACGGCACGGCGACCACCGACCCGCTGCCCGCCCGGGTGCACGAAGCCGTGGAGAACGCCGGCGCGATCCTGGTGGCCGACTACGGCCGCGGCCTGACGCGCAACCCCGACGTCCGCCGGCTGCTGCGGGAGGTGGCCGAGCGGATCCCGGTGGTCTGGGACCCGCACCCGCGCGGGGCGCAGCCGGTGCCCGGCACACGGCTGGTCACGCCGAACCTCGCCGAGGCGCGCGCGGTGCTCGCCGGGCACGAGGAACCGGCCGAGCTGGCCAAGCTGCTGCGCGGCCACTGGCACGCCGACGCGGTCGCGGTGACCGTCGGGTCCCGGGGTGCGGTGCTCGCCGACGGCCTCGGCGAAACGACCGTCCCGATCCCCGTCGCGGCGCGGACGCCGGGCCACACCGCGCCCGACACGTGCGGCGCGGGCGACCGGTTCGCCGCAGCGGCCACCGCGGCGCTGCTCGGCGGTGCGGACACGACCGAAGCCGTGGTGACGGCGGTCGAGGCGGCCGCCCGGTTCGTCGCCGCCGGCGGTGCGACCGCGCTGTCCACGAACGACGGCCCGGTGCCCGACCCGCAGCCGGCCACCGACGCGTTCGGCCTCGCCGAGCGGATCCGCGAAACCGGCGGCCGGCTGATCGCCACCGGCGGCTGCTTCGACCTGCTGCACCCCGGGCACGTCAGCCTGCTGCGGCAGGCCCGCGCCCTCGGCGACGCGCTCGTCGTCTGCCTCAATTCCGACGCTTCGGTGCGGGGCCTCAAGGGCCCGGGCCGCCCGCTGGTCCGCGACCGCGACCGGGCCCGGCTGCTCACCGCGTTGTCCTTTGTGGACGCCGTCGCCGTGTTCGACGAGGCCTCGCCCACCACCGTCCTGGAGAAGCTGCGCCCGGACGTGTGGGTGAAGGGCGGCGACTACGCCGACGCGGACCTGCCCGAACGCGCAGTGGTCGAACGGCACGGCGGCGAGGTCGTGCTCGTCCCGACCGTGCCCGGCTACTCGACTTCCCGGCTGGTCGCCGCGGCGGCCAGTGCCTGACCCCCTCCCCCGCGAAGGAGAGCGATGCGACCCCTCGGCAACGTCCTGATCACCGGTGGCGCGTCCGGACTCGGCGCCGCCACCGTCGACGCCGTCCGCAAGGCCGGCGGCACCCCGTACATCCTCGACCGCGTCCGGCCCGAAGACCCGGCAGAGTACGTCGAAGCCGACCTGACCGACACCGCCGCGACCGAGGCCGCGGTCCGGGAGCTCGCCGAGCGCGCCGGCGGCCTGGACGGCGTCTTCACCGCGGCCGGCACCGACGCCTGCGGACCGCTCGGCGAAGTGTCCACCGAGGACTGGGAGCGAGTGGTCAAGGTGAACCTGTTCGGCACGGCCGCGGTGATCCGCGCCGCGCTCCCCTACCTGGAACGCTCGCACGGCACGGTCGTCACCGTGGCGTCCACGCTGGGCATCAAGGCGGTGAGCGACGCGACCGCCTACTGCGCCTCGAAGTTCGGCGTCGTCGGCTTCACCCGCGCGCTGGCCGCCGAGCTGGCCGGGCGCGTCGGCGTCACGCTGCTCGTCCCGGGCGGGATGTGGACGCACTTCTTCGACGACCGCACCGACCAGTACAAGCCGCCGCCGGACGCGAAGCTCAACCAGCCCGAGCACGTCGCGAACACCGTCGTCTTCGCGCTGCAGCAGCCACCCGGCGCCGAAGTCCGCGAAATGGTCGTGTGCGCATCGGAGGAGGGGTCGTGGCCGTGAGCTCCGCGGTCCTCGTGCTGCGCGCGCTCGGCGTCGGCGACCTGCTGACGGCGATGCCCGCGTTGCGCGCGCTGCGTGCGGCGTACCCCGGCGACCGGCTGGTGCTGGCCGCGCCGGAGAGCCTGCGGGACCTGGTGGAGCTGATCGACGCGGCCGACGAGCTGCTGCCGACGTCCGGGCTCGGCGAACTCGCCTGGCCGGGCCCGCCGCCGCGGCTGGCGGTGAACCTGCACGGCAGCGGCCCGGAGAGCCTCCACGACCTGCTCGACACCGACCCGGCCGAGCTGCTGACCCACCGCCACCCCGACTTCCCGGACGTGCCGGGGCTCGAATGGCGCGACGATGTGCACGAAGTGGACCGCTGGTGCCGGCTCGTCGAATACCACCACCTGGAGGCCGACCGGTCGGCCCTGCACCTGCCCGCGCCGCCGGGCCCGAGCCCGGCACCGGACGCCGTCGTGGTGCACCCCGGCGCGGCGTTCCCGGCCCGGCGCTGGCCGCCCGAGCGGTTCGCGACCGTCGTCCGGGACCTCGCCGCGACCGGACACCGCGTGGTGCTCACCGGCAGCGTGGCCGAACGCGACCTGGCGAGGTCGATCGCCGACGCGGCCGGGCTCGGCGACGAGGCCGTGCTGGCCGGGCGCACCGACCTGGCGGAACTGGCCGCGCTGGTGGCCGGCGCGGCCCTGGTGGTCTGCGGCGACACCGGCGTCGGGCACCTCGCCACGGCGTTCGGCACGCCGTCGGTGCTGCTGTTCGGCCCCACCCCGCCGCGGCTGTGGGGTCCGCCGCCGTCGGCGCGGCAGCACGTCGTGCTGTGGGCCGGGAACGTCGGCGACCCGCACGGGGAAGAGCCGGACGGCGGGCTGCTGCTGCTCGGCGAGGAGCGCGTACTGGCCGCGACGCGTTCGGCCCTGGAGATGCGGGTGGCGCATGGCTGACCACATCGGGATCGTCGGTGCGGGCTACGTCGGGCTGACCAGCGCCGCGTGTTTCGCGCGGCTCGGGCACCGGGTCACCTGCGTGGACGCCGACGAGTCCAAAGTGGACGAGCTGGGCCGGGGTCTCGTTTCGATCGCCGAACCCGGCCTCGCCGAGCTGGTCGGCCAGGGCCTCGCCGACCGGACGCTGAGCTTCACCACCGCCCAGGCCGAGCTCTACGGCGCGGACCTCGTCTTCCTGTGCCTGCCGACCCCGCCCGCCGAGGACGGCCGGCCCGACCTCGGCGTGCTCGAACAGGTCGTGCCGCAGCTCGGGCGGCTGTTGCGGCCGGGCTGCGTGCTGGTGACCAAGTCGACGGTGCCGGTCGGCACCGCGGCCCGGCTCCCGCACCTGCTGGGCCGCGACGACCTGCCGGTGGTGGCCAACCCGGAGTTCCTCCGCGAAGGTCACGCCGTCGAGGATTTCCTCCACCCGGACCGGGTGGTCGTCGGCACCGATCCGGCGGATTCACCGGCGGCGCACCGGGTTGCGCGGCTGTACGAGCCGACCGGCGCCCCGGTGGTGGCGACCGACTCGGCCAGCGCCGAACTCGCGAAGTACGCGAGCAACGCGTTCCTCGCCGTGAAGCTGTCCTATGTGAACGTCCTGGCCGAACTGTGCGAGCGGTTCGGCGCGGACGTCCGCGAGGTGTCGCGCACCATGGGCCTCGACGCGCGGATCGGCCCGGAGTTCCTCGCGCCGGGCCCCGGCTGGGGCGGGTCGTGCCTGCCGAAGGACACTTCGGCGCTGCTGCACGCGGCCGAGTCGGCAGGGGTCGACTTCGGCATCCTCCGGGACGCGGTCCGCGTCAACGCCCGGCAGCGCGCCCGGGTGGTCCGGACCGTGCGGCAGGCCGTCACCGGTTCTCCGGCCGGCTCCCTCGCCGGGGCCCGCATCGGCCTGCTGGGGCTGGCCTTCAAGGCCGGCACCGGCGACCTGCGCGACTCCCCCGCCCTGGCGGTGGCCGACGACCTGGCCCGCGCGGGCGCCGAGCTGACCGCGCACGACCCGGCCGTCGCGTGCGTGCCCGGCATGGGCTCGGTCCAGGTCGTCGACGACCCGTACCTGGTGGCCAAGGACGCCGCGGCGCTGGTCGTGCTCACCGAATGGCCCGAATTCCGGGACCTCGACTGGGCCCGGCTGGCCGCGTCCGCCGACCGGGCGGTCGTCGTCGACACCCGCAACCTGTTAGATCCCGACGTCCTCGCCGGAGCGGGGTTCGCCCACCTCGGCGTCGGCACCCATCCCAGGAGGCAGTCATGACCTTGCGCGTCCTCGCGCTGACCTGCACGCTCAAGCCGTCGCCGGCGAAGTCGAGCAGCGACCTCATCGCCCGGCAGCTGCTCGACCTCTTCGCCGAGCGCGGCGCCACCGGCGAGCTGGTCCGGGTGGTCGACCACGACGTCCGGCCGGGCGTCGAGGCCGACATGGGCAACGGCGACGCGTGGCCGGACATCCGGCGGAAGATCGCCGCCGCCGACGTCCTGCTGATCGCCACCCCGACGTGGGTCGGTCACATGTCGAGCGTCGCGCAGCGGGTTCTGGAACGCCTCGACGCCGAGTTGTCCGAAACGGACGACGAGGGGCGGCCGGCGATGTTCGGCAAGGTCGGGGTGGCCGCGGTCGTCGGCAACGAAGACGGTGCCCACAAGATCATCGCGGACCTCTTCCAGGCCCTGAACGACGTCGGCTTCACGGTGCCGGCCCAGGGCGCGACCTACTGGAACGGCGAGGCCATGCAGGGCGGCGACTACCAGGACCTCGACGAGACGCCCGAGGCCGTGGCCTCGACGAACGCGATCCTGGTCCGCAACGCCGTCCACCTCGCCGAGCTGTTGCGCACGCAGCAGTACCCGGCCAAGTGACTACGCCGTTCGAGTGACATCACTGCGCCGGAAGAGTGTGGCGCAGGACACGGGGTAACCCGCCGGGACCTACCATCCCGTCAGGGGGCTCCACCCATGCCGAACCGAGTCATGATCAGCCGCGACAGCAAGCCGATCCCCTGCGAGGAGTGCGGCCTGCCGACGTTACACGTCGCGCGGCTGGTGTCCGGCGACGGCACGCTGCTGGGCCAGACGATGGTGTGCACCGCCTGCCGCCGGCACCGGTCCGACGCCGACGCGATCGCCGTGCACTAGCGGTCAGCGCTTCTCCAGCTGTTCCAGCAGCAGCCGCGCGGGCAGCGTCATGGTGCCGAGGCCGAGCCGGGCGGGTACGCCGTCCTCCTCGGCCGTCACCAGCCGTTCCTCGAGCTTCCCGAGCAGTGCGCGGCATTCGTCCAGTTCGACGGGTTCACCGGCGACCGCGACGGCCTGCACGGCCCCGGCGAGGTGGTGCATCAGGTCGGCCAGCGCTTCCCGCGCGTCCGGCCAGGGGTACTCGAACGGGTGCTCCCGGCGCCCCGCCGTGGTCCGCACGCCGGCGATCAGCTGCGCCGTGGCGGGCCAGAGCCCGATGAGCGTCCGAAGTGGACGTTCGTGCCGGGCTCCGGCGGACGGCCGCCCCCGCCGGAGGTTCAGCATCCGCCCTTCGCGCGTCAGGCCGACGGCTTCCTCGGCGGCCAGGACCAGGCTGCGCGTGTCCTGCTCCTGGGACAGCAGGTGATCGAGATCCTCCGGCGGCTCGTCCCGGCGGATCAGGTCCGACAGCGATTCGAGCAGGGCGGCCAGGGCTTTCCCGAGCCGCCCGGCGGCCGCGGCGAGCCGTTCCCCGTAGAGCGGCGGGAGGATCAGCGTGTTGACGGCGACGCCGATGGCGGCGCCCAGCGCCGTTTCCAGGAGACGGTCGCCGAGGAGGACGGGCTCGCGCGCGGTGCCGTAGGAGATGACGAGCATCCCGGTGACGCCCACCCAGACCCCGGCGTCCCCGAACCGCCGCCAGCTCCCGGCGAGGAGCCCGAGGAAGACGACGGCGGCGAGCGCGACGGCCTGCCACGGGATGAAGTGCCCGGCGACGGCGGCGAGCAGGACCCCGGAGGCGACCGAGCCGACCTGCTGGATCCACCCGCGGAAGGAGCGGTAGACGGTGGCTTCGACGAGGAAGACGGCCGCGTAGGGAGCGAGGAAGGGCTGGGGCAGGTGGAGGACCAGGGTGGCGAGCAGCCAGGCCGCGGTCGCAGCGAAGGTGGCTTTGGCGCTCTGGACGAGAATCCGCCGCTCCCGGCCGGGGACGCGAAGGGCCCGGGCGATCCAGCCGACGGGGGTCCGGTCGTGCCGGTCGTCGTCCGATGAGAAGTTTTCGCTGCTCCGCTGCCGGAGCAGACGGGCCACCCAACCGGCGGAGGTCCGGTCGTACCGTTCCCCCGCCGGCGAGGTGTCGTCCCCCGGATCCGCGTTGCCCGGCCGAAGCTCTCCGTGTCTCTGCCGCTGTCCGGTCATGCCGGTGGTGCGATGTGCACGAGCTTCGTCTGGGTCATCTCGTCGAGCAGCTCCGGCCCGTAGCCGTACCCGTTCCCGCTCCGGCGGCGCGGATGTGCCGCCCCGCCCGGTGCGCCGCCGAACACGTTGTTCACCTTGACCGTCCCCGCCGGCAGCTCGCGCCACGCGCGCTGGGCGTGGGCCATCGAAGCCGTCAGCACCGTCGCCGCCAGGCCGTACTCGCCCTCGGCCGCCTCCGCGAGGCCCTCGTCGAAACTCGAGACCACCCGGACCGGCGCCACCGGGCCGAACGTCTCCTCCGTCATCACCCGCAGCTCCGGTGCGCAGTCGGTCAGCACCGTGGCCGGGTAGTGCGCGCCGGGGCCGTCCGGGACCAGGCCACCGGCCACCAACCGCGCCCCGCGGGACAGCGCGTCCTCGACGTGGGCGTGCACGTGGTCGCGGTGCCGCCGGTCCACCAGCGGCGCCAGCGTCCGCGTCTCGGCCTCCTTGACCAGCGCCGCCAGGAACGGCTCGGCGATCGCCGCGCACACGTAGATCCGCTCGACCGCCACGCAGATCTGGCCCGAATTGGCGAACGCCCCCAGTGCCGCCTGGCCGGCCGCCCACGCCGGGTCGACGTCCTCGTCGATCACCAGCGGATCGTTGCCGCCGTTCTCCAGCAACGTCTTGGCCCCGGTCGCCGCCGCGCTCGCGGCGATCGACCGGCCGGTCGCCGTACTGCCCACGTGGGCGATGACGTCGACGCCGGCGTGCATCGCCAGGATCGCCCCGACGCCCCCGTCGCCGTGCAGGGTCTGCAGCACGCCCTCCGGGAACACGTCCCCGAGCACTTCGCCCAGCAGCTGACCGGTGTGCGGCGCCCGCTCGCTCGGCTTGTGCACCACCGTGTTCCCGGTCGCCAGCGCCGCCCCCAGCAGCCCGCAGGCGACCGCGACCGGGTCGTTCCACGGCGTGAGCGCCACGACCACACCACGCGGTTCGGGCACCATCAGGTCCGTCGCGCCGGCGTCGCCGAGCAGGCTGCGGCCGCGGTGGACCGGGCCGAGTTCGGCGTACTGGTCCAGCGTTCCCGCCCCGGCGAGCACGCCTTCGCGGGCTTCGTCGCGGGGCTTGCCCGTCTCCGCCTCGTTCGTCTTGGCCAGCTCGTCGGCGTGCGCCCGCAGCCGCTCGGCCGCGGTGTGCAGCAACGTCCCGCGCTCGGCGGCCGGCGTCCGGGCCCACGGCGTCCGGCGGGCCCGCGCGAGCGCCGCGTCGATCTCGTCTTCGCCCGCGGTCGGCACGGTGCCCACCACGGTGCCGTCGGCCGGGTTCCGGATCTCGATCATCCGCACCTCCTTCTCGTCGCCCGCCGGTTACCCGGGCGCGACGGCTTCGACACGCCGTTTGATCACCCCCGCCCGGGGTAACCGGGGCCGGTGACGCTCGACTACACCGTGGCGATCCCCACGACGGGCCGGGAGACACTTCGGCCACTGCTGGAAACCCTGCTGACCGGCCCGGACCCGCGGCCGGTGGAAATCCTGGTCGTCGACGACCGCCCGAGCGGACCCGAGCTGGACGTCCCCGGCGGCGTCCGCGTGCTGCGCTCCGGCGGGCGCGGGCCCGCGGCGGCGCGGAACCTCGGCTGGCGCACCGCGAAAAGCGAGTGGATCGCCTTCGTCGATGACGACGTCGTGCTCGCTCCCGACTGGGCGCGGCAGCTCGAGGCCGACCTCGGCTCGCTGCCGCCGGACGTGGCTGCCTCCCAGGGCCGGATCACCGTGCCGCTGCCCACCGACCGGCGGCCCACGGACGACGAACGCGGTACCGCCGGGCTCGAGCACGCGCGGTGGATCACCGCCGACATGGCCTACCGCCGTAGTGCCCTGGTCGAAGCGGGCGGGTTCGACGAGCGGTTCCCGCGCGCGTTCCGCGAAGACTCCGACCTCGCGCTGCGCGTCGCCGAGGCCGGGCACCGGATCGACCAGGGCGAACGGCTGACCACGCACCCCGCCCGGCGCGCCGGGTTCTTCTACAGCCTCAAAGCCCAGCGCGGCAACGCCGACAACGCGCTGATGCGGGCCAAGCACGGCGTGCTCTGGCGGCAGCGCACCGGCGCCGGATCCGGCCGGCTGGGCCTGCACGCACTGTCCACAGTGGCCGGTCTGGCCGCGCTCGCGCTGCCGCTGTTCAAGCAGCGCGGGAAGGCCTTGCTCGCGGCCGGTGTCTGGGCCGGGCTGACGGCTGAATTCGCGACCCGCCGCATCCTGCCCGGCCCGCGGACCCCCGGCGAAGTGGCGCGGATGGTCGTCACCAGCGCCCTGATCCCGCCCGCCGCGTGCTACCACCGGCTGCGCGGGGAGGTCGCCGCGCGGCGGCCCCGGCCCCCGGTCGCGGTGCTGTTCGACCGGGACGACACGCTCATCGTCGACGTCCCCTACCTGAACGACCCGGACGGCGTCCGCCCGGTGCCCGGTGCCGTCGAGCTCGTCCGGGGGCTGCGGGAGCGCGGGATCCCGGTCGGCGTGGTGAGCAACCAGTCCGGAGTTGCGAAAGGACTGATCACCCCCGGCCAGCTCGACGCGGTGAACGCCCGCGTCCAGGAACTGTTCGGCCCGTTCGGCACCTGGCAGGTCTGCGTCCACGACGACGGCGACGGCTGTGCGTGCCGCAAACCGGCCCCCGGCATGGTGTTGCGGGCCGCCGGCGAGCTCGGCGTCGATCCCGCGTCCTGTGTGGTCATCGGCGACACCGGCGCCGACGTCGAGGCCGCGCTCGCGGCCGGCGCCCGTGCGGTGCTGGTACCGACCCACCGCACGCTCGAACCGGAGATCGCCCGCGCCCGCCGGCACGCCGCCGTCGCGCGGGACCTGTCCGAGGCGCTGCGCGTCGCCGGGGTCGCCGGATGACCCGGGTGCTCGTCGCCCGGCAGGACAACCTCGGGGACGTCCTGCTCGCCGGTCCCTGCGTTCGCGCGGTCGCCGCGTCCGGAGCGCACGTGACGCTGCTGACCGGACCGCACGGCCGGGCCGCGGGCGAGTTGCTGCCGGGCGTGGCCGACCTGCTCACTTGGACCGCGCCGTGGATCGACCCCGAGCCCCCGCCGGTGACCGCCGAGGACACCGGCGCGTTCGTCGCGCTGATCCGCGCGAAGTCGTTCGACCGCGCGCTGATCCTGACGTCGTTCCACCAGTCCCCGCTCCCGCTGGCGCTCCTGCTGCGACAGGCCGGGGTGCCGTGGATCGGCGCGATTTCCGAGGACTACCCGGGCAGCCTGCTCGACCTGCGCCACCGCGTCGACGGCGATCCGCCGGAGCCGGAACGCATGCTGTCGCTCGCCGAAGCGGCCGGGTACGCCCTGCCGCCGGACGACCACGGCGCCCTGGCGCTGCGCCGACCGCTGCCGGACATGGCCCGGCTGACCGGCGGCGGGGCGTACGTCGTGGTGCACCCCGCGGCGTCGGTGCCCGCCCGCCAGCCGTCGGCGGCGTGGAGCCGCGAGACGGTGCGGGCTCTCGCGGCCGACGGGCACCGGGTGCTCGTGACGGGGGCGCCGGCGGAGCGCGCACTGACCCAGGAGGTGGCCGGGACGGCGGCGGTGGACCTCGGCGGCCGGACGTCCCTGCCCCAGCTGGCGGCGGTGCTGTCCGGCGCTCAGGTCGTGGTGGCCCCGAACACCGGCCCCGCACACCTGGCCGCGGCGGCGGGCACTCCGGTGGTTTCGCTGTTCGCGCCGGTGGTGCCGCAGGAACGGTGGGCGCCGTACGGCGTTCCCACGGTGGTCCTGGGCGACCAGCACGCCCCCTGCCGCGCCACTCGCGCCCGGGTCTGCCCGGTCCCCGGCCATCCGTGTCTCGACACGATCGACCCCGCCGACGTCTGCCGCGCGGTGACCGCCCTCGCGCTTCCCGGCGCCGTCGTTCCCGAGGGCGCCGAGCTGACGGCGTGGTGACCGCGGCCCGGGTACGGAACCCGGGCCGCGAAGCACGTCAGCCGCCGATCTCCTTGCTCACCCCGCTGGGCCCTTCGTAGGTCCGGTCCGGCAGGCCGCGCACGATGTCCAGGGTGTCCGAGTCGGCACCGTTCCGCTCGGCGGCACGCACCAGGTCGTCGCGCTGCGCCGGGTAGTCGACGCCGGACAGGTACTTCTGCAGTTCGATCGGGTTCGGCTTGCTCACGGGAGCTCTCCTTCCGTTCGGGGAACCGCGCGGTTACCCCGCCGGGCGGTCCACACACGCTCAGGACGGCACCGGCTGCTCCCCCGCCGGGTGAAGGTGGCGGACCTCCGCGTCCGGGTGGCGCGTCAGCGGCACCAGCGGCAACGGCGTCGACTCGGCGAGCTGTTCCAGGTGCCGCAACAGGATTCCTTCCCGCAACGCCCACGGGCAGACCTCGACGCTCGGGACGTCCAGCGCCGACAACGTCCCTTCCGCCGCCAGCGCGCCGGCCACCACCTGCCGGGCCCGCGGCTTCGAAATACCGCGGAACCCGGCCCGTTCCGCCGCCGGGACGCGGGCCAGCCGCGGGATCCAGCCGCGCACGTCCGCGACCACCAGTTCGCGCGTGACGAACGGACCCTTGCGCTGCGGCGCGGCGCCGGTGAGGCGGGCCAGCTGCTTGAACGTCTTCGACGTCGCGACGACCCGGCGCGGCGGCCCTTCCCAGCGCAGGCGGTCCAAGACCTCCGACAGCGTGTCGCGGACGTGCCGGCGCAGCGCCTTCACCTGCCGGCGCGTCGGCGGATCGGCGGTGAGGAACTCGCGGGTCAGCCGGCCGGCGCCCAGCGGGAGCGAGACGGCCAGCTCGGGCTCGACGTTCCGGCCGAGCACCAGCTCCATCGACCCGCCCCCGATGTCGATCAGCAACAGCCGCCCGGCCGACCAGCCGTACCAGCGGCGCGCGGCGAAGTACGTCAGCCGCGCCTCCTGCTCGCCGGACAGGAACTGCGGCCGGATGCCGGAGCCCGCCTGGATGCGGTCGATGACCTCGTCGCGGTTCACCGCGTCGCGCACCGCCGCGGTGACGAACGGGTACAGGTGGTCGACGCCGAGCCGCACCGCCGCGTCGACCGCCCGGCCCACCGCGCCCGTCACCCGCTCGATGCCCTCTTCGCTCAACGTCCCGTCCGGCCGCAGTTCCTCGGCGAGCAGCGTCGGTTCCTTCACCGCGTGCGCCGGAAGCGGCGGGGCTCCGGCGGAAACGTCCACCACCTGCAGCTGAGCGGAATTCGACCCGATGTCCAGCACGGCCAGTCTCATCGGGCCGGAATACCCCGCGGCCTCGCGTTTAGTCCCCGGAGCGGGTGGTAGCCGACCGGGAACGAAAGGAGATGCCCGTGTCGCTCCCGGCGCCGCTACCCGCCGAAGCCGCCTCGCCGCGGCGCGCCGTCGTCACCGGCGCCGACTCCGGCATCGGGCGCGCGGTCGCCGCCGCGCTCGCCGGCGGCGGTCTCGACGTCGGCATCACCTACCACTCCGACGCCGGCGGCGCCGAGGAAACCGCGGCCGAAGCCCGCTCGCACGGCGTGACCGCGCACGTCCGGCAGCTCGATCTGACCGATCTGCCGGCCGCCGCCGACGTCGTCGACGCGTTCGCCGGGGACCTGGGCGGCATCGACGTCCTGGTCAACTGCTCCGGCACCGGCAGCAGCCGGCTCGCGATGGACCTCGGCTACGAGAAGTGGCGGCAGGTCCTCGACGTCGACCTCGACGGCGTCTTCCTGCTGTCCCAGCGCGCCGCCCGGCACATGATCGACGCCGGGCGCGGCGGCCGGATCATCACCATCACCAGCGTTCACGAGCACGTCCCGCGCGTCGGCGCCGCGCCTTATTGCGCCGCGAAAGCCGGCGCGGGCGCGTTGACCCAGGTCCTCGCCCTGGAGCTCGCCGAGCACGGCATCACGGTGAACTCGGTGGCGCCCGGCGAGATCTCGACCCCGATGACCGGCCAGACCGACGCCGACCCGCGCGAGCAGGACCGGCCCGGCATCCCGCTCGGCCGCCCCGGCCACGCGGCCGAGGTGGCGGCCGCGGTCGCGTTCCTGGCCACCCCGGCGGCCGGCTACATCACCGGCACGTCGCTCGTCGTCGACGGCGGCCTCTTGTTGATGGGAGCCCAGCACGGGACCGCCCACCGCGGTCACGACTGGCGTTCCCCCTGAGACCAGGGGCCCGCGTCCTGGCTGCAGGGACCGGCGTGGGCTCCGGCCGCGGGCCGGACGGCGGCTCCCCCAGCCCGCCGTCCGGCCCCTTCCACTTGTCCGTTTTCCGCACGCCTGACGGGGTATCCGGCCGCGGAGGGAAGGAGAAACCCATGTCTTCCGCCGAAACCCGCACCCCGGCGTCGTGGCTCCGGCCGGTCGTCGCCGTCCTCGGGCTGCTCTACCTCGTGCTGGGGATCGCCGGGTTCCTGACCCCGGAGACCGCCGCGGTCGGCCACGAGACCAGCCGCGTCGTCTGGATCTTCAGCGTGACGCCGTTGCTCAACCTCGTCCACTCGGTGGTCGGCGTGCTCGGGCTGCTCGCCGCGACCCGCCGCACCGGCGCGATCATCTACTGCTGGGTGCTGTTCGTCGGCTTCACCGGGATGACCGCCTACGGCATCCTCGCCACCTCGCTCGTCAACCCCGAGGACCCGATCAACCTGAACTGGGCGGACAACTGGCTGCACGGGCTGACCTCGGCCGCCGCCCTGGTGCTCGGCATCGTGGCGGCGCGGGCGGTCAACCGGACCACGGCGCGCTCGCGGTGACCCGGCCGTTTCGCCGGGCGATCGCCGGGTAGCCGCAGAGAACACCGCGTGAAGGAGGTTCCCGTGCACCGTGAAAGCGACCGGCATTCGCCCCGGGAGGACGAGGCGATCAAGGCCGAGCTGCAGGGGACCCTGCAGGGCAACGGCCCGACCCGCGCCGAGCAGTGGCGCGACCCCGAACTCCCGGCGGACGACGAACCGGAAGTCCCACCCTTGGGCGGCGGAGCATGACCGCGGTCGACGCCCCCACCGTCGTCGTGCACTACCGCCTCCACGCGGACTTCGCCGTCGGATCCCCGCTGGTGCGCCGGATCCTGGGTCCGCGCGCCGGCCTGGACCTGGACGCCGACGGCTTGCGCGTCCGGTTCGGGCCGTGGCTGGTCGAGACGCCGCTGAGCAACCTGGCCGGCGCCGAGGCCACCGGCCCGTACCGTGCGGTTCGCGTCCTGGGCGCCCGACTCTCACTGGCCGATCGCGGCCTGACTTTCGGCACCACCACGCAGGGTGGCGTGTGCCTCCGGTTCCGGGAGCCGGTCCGGGGCATCGATCCGTGGGGGCTGGTCCGTCACCCGGGCCTGACGGTGACGGTGTCCGAACCGGACCTGGTCGCCGAAGCCGTCAACCGGATCGTGGGGGCCGCATGACGGCGGCCCGGATCCTGGCCGTGACGGTGGACTGCCGTCAGCCGGACCTGCTGGCGGAGTTCTGGGCCGCGGCGCTCGGCAGCGCGAAGACCCGCACGTGGACGGACTCCCACGGCCTGACGTACCGCCAGGTCGAGTTCGACGACGGCCCCGCGCTGCTGTTCCAGCCGGTGCCCGAGGAGAAGGCCGTCAAGAACCGGCTCCACCTGGATCTGGCCCCGGTCGAAGGAGATCAGCGCGCCGAGGTCGAGCGCTTGGTGATGCTGGGGGCGAAGGTCCTCGACGACCCGCCCGACGACCCGTGGATCGTGCTCGCCGACCCGGAGGGCAACGAGTTCTGCGTGCTGCCGGCCCGCTGATCAGGCTGGTTCAGGCTTGGCCGACCGGGTCGCCGGCGTAGGCGGCCAGGCGGTCGTCGAAGCCGTCGGCGGTGCCGGGTCTGCGGAAGTCCGGCGGGTCGGGCCGGCCCGGGTATTTTTCGCCGTACAGGCCGGCCACGAAGTCCACCACCGCTTCCGGGGCCGGCAGGACGTCCTCGCCCAGGTACGCCAGCACGATGACTTCGTCGCCGCACGAGGACTCGACCGCCGCGGCCCAGCCGTCGCGTTCGTCCCACAGCAGGGCCGTCTCGTGCTCCGGGAACCGGGCGAGCCGCCGCTCCAGCGCGACATACGCGCCGGCCGGGACGTCCACCTCGCAGAACCAGGCGGGCGCGTCCAGTTTGGCCGCCACGGCCAGCAGGTACTGCCGCAGCCCGCGCGCCGCCGCGCCGAGCCCGTCCCGTTCGCTCATCCCGCTCCCGCCTCTTCGGTCGGTGCCCCATCGGGTGATACCCCGTCACCCACCCGGTCAATCCGGGGTGCTTGGGGTGGCGTCACGGGGTGAGCAGGGCGAGAACGTCGTCGTCACCCAATTGGCGGAAATCGGCGTACCACTGCCCGACCGCGCGAAACTCCGGCGGCTCGGCGACGCAGACGACGTCGTCCGCTTCGCGCAGGATCCGCGCGGCTGCGCCGGGGGCGGCGACCGGCGCGGCGAAGACGAGCGTCCGAGGCCGGGCCGCGCGGACGTCACGCAACGCAGCCGTCGCGGTGACGCCGGTCGCCAGCCCGTCGTCGACGAGGACGACGTCACGGCCGGTGAGGCCGGCGGGCTCGCGACCGGCGCGGTACCGCTCGATCCGGCGGCGCGCCTCCGCCCGCTCCCGGGTCTCGGCCCGGGCCAGCCGCGCGGCGGTCAGTCTCATCGCGCGCAGGCCGGCGTCGTCGTAGATCGCTGGCCCGTCCGGGGGTGACCGCGCCGACGCCGAACTCGCGGTGGCCGGGCGCGCCGATCTTGCGGGCGACCGCGACGTCCAGTTCCGCGCCGAGCCGCCGCGCGACGACGGCGGCCACCGGCACCCCGCCGCGGGCGAGCCCGAGCACGACCGGATCGGCCCAGTCGCGCAGCCGCAATTCGCCCGCGAGCCGTCGCCCGCCGTCCTCCCGGTCGGCGAAGATCCGCGGCCGCGCGGGCATCAGGTCACGGGCGCCACTCGTCGCGCCAGTCCGGGTGGGCTTCGTACACCGACGCGATGAGCTTGACGGACACGTCGTCGTGGGCGTCGCGGATCTCGCGGCGCAGGAACTCGGCCTTCTCGGCGAACGGCACCGGGTGCCGGTCCTCCATCGCCTCGACCGGCCCGCCGGCGAGCAGCAAGCCGTCGCCGTCGTCGGCGTACATGATCCGCAGCCGCCCGCGCCGTTCGGCCTCGTCGATCAGCGGCAGTTCGCCGGCACGGACGCGCTCTTCGTCCTCCGCGAGCCGGGCGAGCACGAATTCGTCGAGCTTCGCGGTCGTGGTGTCGTCGAGATTGGTCATAGGCCCGGGATACCCGCCGGGCGGCGGGCTCAAGCGTCGGCGCCCGCTCCTGCCGGGTGCGTGAATTCCTGTCCGGAACCTGTCCCGGAAAGGACTGGACCAATAATATCGGCACCGGAAAATGAGGAGCATCGCCCTTCGACGCGGAAGGTGGCCGATGCACTTCCTCGCCCCGCTGCTGACCGTGGTCCTCGCGGCCACGCCGACACCGACGCCGTCCGCCGCTCCCCTGGCGACGATCTGCAACAAGTACTGCGACGCACGGGATCCGGCCTCGTCACCGGGCGATCGCGAAGGTGCTTCGGCCGGCGTCGGCGGCCGGCGGATCACCCTGCACCTCGACGACGGCGACGCCATGGGCTGGGCGGCGATCACCGGCGGCGCGGCCGGCGACCACGTCTGGCTGGACCGCTCGTTCGACGCCGGGCGCACCTGGGCGTCGGGCAGCAAGCTCGGCGACACCGCGACGCCGTCCGGCGCGACGGGCTGGCGGACGCTGATGTACAACGCCGACGACTGGGCGAACAAGGGCGTCGGCCTGCTGCGCGCGTGCGGGCAGCCCGCGGGGTCGGGCAGCATCGCCTGCACCGGCTGGGCCCGCCCGACGTGGAACGCCTGGGACCGGCGCACCGCGGCCGCCACCGCGCTGATGGAGCGGTACAACCTGGGCACCGGCCTGTTCGACACGACCGGGTGGTGGAACTCGGCCAACGCGCTCACCGCGGTCATCGACAACATCCGGATCAGCGGCATGGGCAGCTACCGCTACGCGATCGACACGACGTACACGAAGAACCTCTCGGCGCAGGGCGGCAGCTTCCGCAACGACTACCTCGACGACACCGGGTGGTGGGGCCTCGCGTGGGTCGACGCCTACGACCTGACCGGCGACGGCAAGTACCTCAACACGGCCCGCGCCGATGCCGACCACATGGACGCGTACTGGGACGGCGTCTGCGGCGGCGGGGTCTGGTGGAGCACGAGCCGCACCTACAAGAACGCCATCCCGAACTCGCTGTACATCCAACTGAACGCGGCCCTGCACAACCGCATCCCGGGCGACACGGTGTACCTGGCGCGGGCCCGGGCGGGCTGGACCTGGTTCGCCGGCAGCGGAATGATCAACGGCTCGAACCTGGTCAACGACGGCCTGACGTCAGCCTGCGCGAACAACGGCCAGCCGACCTGGACGTACAACCAGGGTGTGCCCCTGACGGCGCTCACCGAACTGTCCCGCGCCACCGGCGACGCGAGCCTGCTGACCAAGGCCCGCGCGATGGCGAACGCCTCGACGACGAACGCGTCCCTGAACCCGGGCGGCATCCTCCGCGACCCGGGCGAGACGGCCGGCGGTGGCGGCGTCGACGGCCCGAGTTTCAAGGGCGTGTACGGCCGGGACCTGGCGGCGCTCAACGCGGCTTTGGCCGACCACCCGTACACGGCGTACCTGCAACGCCAGGCGAACGCGGCGTACGCGAACGACCGAAACAGCGCGGACGCGTACGGGCTGCTGTGGGCAGGCCCGTTCGACCAGCCCGACGCGGCCCGCCAGCAGAGCGCCCTGGACCTGATGAACGCCGCCCCCTGACAAACCCGGAACCCGCGTGATCAGAACCGGATCTCGCGTGATTGAAGCCGGATCTCGCGTGATCGGGGCCGGAACCGACGAGTTCCGGCCCCGATCACGCGAGTTACGGGCTCAATCACGCGAGTTACGGGCCTAGTCACGTGAGTCACGGGCCCGGTCACGGGTCAGAGGGTCTTCTCCAGGCGGCCGGCGAGGAGCTTGATGAACCGGGACGGGTCGGCCAGCTCGCCGCCCTCGGCCAGCAGGGCCATGCCGTAGAGGAGTTCGGCCGTCTCGGCCAGGCCCTCGTCCTCCGGGCGGGCGGCGTGGGCCTCGCGCAGCCCCGAAACCAGCCCGTGCTCCGGGTTGAGCTCGAGGATGCGCTTGATCGGCGGCAGCTCCTGCCCCATCGCGCGGTACATCTTCTCCAGCGTCGGGGTCAGGTCGTGGGTGTCGCCGACGATGCAGGCCGGCGACGTCGTCAGCCGCGACGACAACCGGACCTCCTTCACCGTGTCGCCCAGCGCCGTGCCCATCCACGACAGCAGGCTCTCGAAGTCCTTGTTCTGCTGTTCGCGGGCGACCTCGGTGGCCTTCTTGTCCTCCTCCGACTCGAGGTCGACCTGGCCCTTCGCGATCGACTGGAACTGCTTGCCGTCGAAGCCCGGCACCGAGTCGACCCACATCTCGTCGATCGGGTCGGTCAGGACCAGCACCTCGAAGCCCTTGGCCCGGAACGCCTCCATGTGCGGCGAGTTCTCGATCGCGGACCGCGATTCGCCGGTCATGAAGTAGATGTGCTCCTGGCCGTCCTTCATCCGCGAGACGTAGTCACGCAGTGAAGTCGGCTTCTCCGCGTCGTGCGTCGAGGCGAACGACGAGATCTCGAGGATGGCCTCGCGGTTCTCGAAGTCGTCGAGCAGGCCCTCCTTGACCGCGCGGCCGAACTCGCGCCAGAACGTCGCGTACTTCTCGGCGTCGGCGGTCGTCATCGTCTTGACCGTCGAGAGGACCTTCTTCACCAGGCGACGGCGGATCAGCTGGATCTGCCTGTCCTGCTGCAGGATCTCCCGCGACACGTTCAGCGAGAGGTCCTGCGCGTCGACCACGCCCTTGACGAACCGCAGGTACTCCGGCACCAGCGACTCGCAGTCGTCCATGATGAAGACGCGCTTGACGTAGAGCTGCACGCCGCGCTTGCGCTCCCGCAGGAACAGGTCCATCGGCGCGTGCGAGGGCAGGAACAGCAGCGCCTGGTACTCGAACGTCCCCTCGGCCTGCAGCCGGATCGTCTCCAGAGGGTCCTGCCAGTCGTGGCTGACGTGCTTGTAGAACTCGTGGTACTCGTCCTCGGTGACCTCGCTCGACGAGCGCGCCCACAGCGCCTTCATCGAGTTGACGGTCTCGGCCTCGTCGCCCTCGCCCCGCATCCGGATGGGCCAGGTGATGAAGTCGGAGTACTTCTTCACGATCTCGCGGATCTTCGCCGCGGACGTGTAGTCGTAGAGGTGGTCCTCGGTGTCCTCGGGCTTGAGGTGCAGCGTGACCGCGGTGCCCTGGGGCGCGTCCTCGACCGGCTGGATCGTGTAGGTGCCTTCGCCGGTGGACTCCCAGCGGACGCCCTCGGCGGTGCCCGCGCGGCGCGTCACGAGCGTCACCTTGTCCGCGACCATGAAGCTCGCGTAGAACCCGACGCCGAACTGCCCGATCAGGTCCTGCGACGCCGCCGCGTCCTTCGCCTCCTTCAGCTTGGTCAGGAAGTCGGCGGTGCCGGACTTGGCGATCGTCCCGATCAGGGCGACGACCTCCTCGCGCGTCATGCCGATGCCGTTGTCGCGGACCGTGAGGGTGCGCGCTTCCGGATCGGTCTCGATCGCGATGTGCAGGTCGCCGGTGTCCGCCTCGAGGTCCTTGTCGCGGTAGGACTCCAGCCGCAGCTTGTCGAGGGCGTCGGAGGCGTTGGACACGAGCTCCCGCAGGAACGTGTCCTTGTTCGAATAGATCGAATGGATCATCAGCTGGAGCAGCTGACGCGCTTCCGACTGGAACTCCAGCGTCTCGATCGGGGCAGTCACTTCCATCCCTTTCCGCATGTCCGGCGGCCGTTGTTGGGTCGATCCTACCGAGCGGGTCCGACAGTCCGGGACCGCGCACTTTATGAACGCAATCTAGGGACCGGCGACTCCCGGTGTGATGCTGGCCACGCCCCGCTGTCGATCAAGGAGGATCGAGTGCCCGGACGCTTGCCCCGCTGGGCGGCCGTGTTCGCCGCCGCCTGTGCCCTGACCACCGCTTTCGCCGCGCCCGCCGCCGCGGCGGGCGTCGCCGACCGCCCCGTCCCGACCACCGGCTGCGGGCGCGCGCCCGGCTTCCCGGCCGGGGTGACGACCACCCGGCACGTCACCTCCGGCGGCCTGGACCGCGAGTACACCGTCCACCTGCCGGCGCACTACCGCCCGCACCGGCCGTACCCGCTGGTCCTGTCCTTCCACGGGCACAAGCGGACGTCCCAGTACCAGGAGGAGCTGTCCGGGTTCTCGGCGCTGGACGCGATCGCGGTCTACCCGCAGGGCCTGATCGGCACCGACGGCGAAACGGCCTGGACCGGCGCGCCCTATTCGGCCGCCGCGGACGACGTCCTGTTCACCAGTGACCTGCTGAACGCGCTGCAGCGTTCCCTGTGCGTCGACCCGAGCCGGATCTACGCCGCCGGCAAGTCCAACGGCGGCGGGTTCGTCGGGGTGCTGGCCTGCCGCATGGGCGGGCGGATCGCGGCCTTCGCGCCGGTGTCCGGGGCCTTCTATCCCCAGGGCGGCGCCTGCACGCCCCGCCGTCCGGTGCCGGTCCTCGACTTCCACGGCACGGCGGACACGACCATCCCCTACACCGGCAACCCGGCGAAGGGCCTGCCCGCGATCCCGGACTGGCTCGCGGCTTGGTCCACAAGGGACGGTTGCCGCCCGGCCCCGGTGTCGTGGACGCCGGTCGCCGGGGTCGTCGCCGAGAAGTGGCTCGGCTGCGACCGGCGCGGCGCCCTGGAGCACTATCGCGTGGAAGGCGCCGGGCACGTCTGGCCCAGCACCCGGCCCAACAACGATTCCGCGACGCCGACGGTGATCGACGCGACGCCGGTCATCTGGCGGTTCTTCCGCGCGCATCCCCTGTGGTGAAACGCGATTGACGCAGGTCAGGCCGCTCGACGACGATTGATTCCACCAGGCGGGAAAGTCCCGCGTCCCCATCGTCGCCACGGAGTGCGCTGTGAAGGTGCTTGTCCTCAACGCCGGCTACGAGCCGCTGCAGACCGTCTCGGTCCCGCACGCGATCCGCATGCTCGTGCGCCACGTCGCCGAGATCCACGAGGCCGAGGAGGGTCTCGCCTACGGGCTGTTCCCGCGCCCGAAGATCGTGCGGTTACTGCGTTACGTCGTCATGAAGTGGCGATATACGCAGCCGCCGCGCTGGTCCCGGCGCGGCGTGCTGGTCCGTGACGGCCACCGCTGCGCCTACTGCGGGCAGCGCGCCACCACGATCGACCACGTGACGCCGCTGAGCCGCGGCGGCGCCCGCACCGACTGGCTCAACACGGTCGCCGCGTGCGGCGGCACGGCCCGCAGCTGCAACGCCCGCAAGGCGGACAAGCTGCCGGCCGAGGCCGGGATGAAGCTGCGGTTCACGCCGTACGTCCCGGCGTGGGACCAACTGCACCGGCCCGGCACCTGAGCACGGCCTGTCCGTCGGCACACCGGCGGGCAGGCCGTTAGGCTCGAACCGATCGCCACCCGCATCCGTGTGTCCCGTGTGCGCTGGGGAAGGCCGGGGAGGTCGCCGTGACCGACGCAGGAGAGCTGATCGCCGGGCGCTACCGGCTGGCCGAGCGGATCGGCCAGGGCTCCATGGGCGTCGTCTGGCGCGCCCGCGACGAGCGCCTGGACCGGGTCGTGGCGATCAAGCAGCTGGACTACGACGCGGCCATCGGACCGGCCGCCGGCGACCAGGCGAACCAGCGGGCCCTGCGCGAAGCACGGCTGACGGCCCGCCTGCGGCACCCGCACGCGATCACGGTGCACGACGTCGTCGAGGCGCCCGGCGGGCCCTACCTGGTGATGGAGTACCTGCCGTCGCGCAGCCTGGCGGAGCTCCTCCTCGACCGCGAGACCCTGCCCGCCGAGGAGGTGGCGCGCATCGGCGCGCCGATCGCGTCGGCGCTGGCCGCCGCGCACGCCGAAGGGGTCGTGCACCGCGACGTCACCCCCGGCAACGTCCTGCTCGGCGAGTCCGGCGTCGTCAAGATCGCCGACTTCGGCATCTCCCGCGCCACCGGCGAAGGCACCGTGACCGGCGGCGGCTTCATCGCGGGCACGCCGGCGTACCTGGCGCCCGAAGTCGCCGGTGGCCGGGAAGCCGGGTACCCGGCCGACGTCTTTTCCCTCGGGGCGACGCTCTACCGCGCGCTGGAGGGCATTCCCCCGTTCGGCAACGAGGACAACGCGATCACGTTGCTGCTGCGCATCGCCAAGGAGGAGACCATCCCGCCGCGGCACCGCGGGCCGCTCGCCGAAGTGCTCACCCGGATGCTCCAGCGGGACCCCGAAGCGCGCCCGGCCATGGCGGAGGTCCAGGAGCTGTTCGAAGCGGTCACCGGCGGCCGTCCCCTGCCGCCGCCGCGGCCGCGGCCCCGCGCCGGAACCCGGCTCCTGCGCGTCCGCCGTCCGCGCCGCCGGCTCGTCCTGGCGGGCGCCGCGGGCGCGGTGCTGCTGGCCCTCGGCGTGGTGATCGGTACGGCGATCGTCCCGGACAGCACGCCGGTGGCCGCACCGGTCCCGTCCGCTCCCCCGAGCTCCAGCCCCGTCCCGACGACGCCCGCCGATCTGGGCTGTGCCGCCCGCTACGAGGTGACGAACTCCTGGCCCGGCGGCTACCAGGTCCAGGTGACGGTGCGCAACGACCGGACGGCGGGCCTGTCCGGCTGGAGCGTCCGCTGGCAGCTGCCCGCCGGTCACCGCATCAGCGGCTTGTGGAACGGCACCTTCTCGGTCGATGGTTCCACGGTGACGGTCGAAAACGCCGCCTGGAACGCGAAGCTCGACGCGGACGCGACGACGACATTCGGCCTGATCGCCCTGACGCAGAACGGAAGTGACGACGCCCGCCCGGCGCTCACCTGCCGGACGCTCTGACCACGGGAGGCCCGTTGAAGCCCCACCACGTCCGGGACCGGCGCCGCTCGATCCACTTCGACGGCCGGACCGTCACCCTCAAGGTCGCCACGAAGGCGCTGGGGTTCCTCCCGGACGACCGGCCGCACCGGTTCCGGGTCGCGAAGCTCATTGACGTCAAGCACCGGGAGGCGACCAGCAAGGATGTCGGCGAGATCGTCTTCGTGGGACCGGAAGGCCACACCGAGATCGTCGCGAACGTGCCGATGGGGTGCGATAAACTGCCGGGCAACACCTTCCGCTACGGGCGCGACAAGCTCGCCAAGGTCAAGGAGTTCCTGGAAGCCGTCGAGCAAGCCCGTAAGAAGTAGCGGCGCTGTCCAGCCGGTCCAGCACCGCCCGGACGTCCGGCCGCCGCGCCAGGCCCGCCCGCGTCACCGCGAACACCTTGCGCGTCAACGGTTCCCGCAGCGGGTGCAGGCTGACGCCGAGCGGCCCGCCGGGCAACGCCATGGCCGGCACCAGCGCGACGCCCGCGCCTGCTGCCGCGAGAGCGACGAGCACGGCGAAGTCCGCGGATTCCGCGGCGATCTCCGGCACGAACCCGGCCGCGCCGCAGGCCCGCTGGATCATCGCGTAACACGACAGGTCGGCCGTCGGCACCAGCCACGGCCGCCCGGCGAAGTCGGCCAGGTCCACCGGTTCACCGTCGGCCGGCCCCGGCGACGCCGGATCGCGCGCCAGCAGGACCAGGTCTTCGAGCAGGATCCGCTCCGCGCACCGGGGCGGGATTTCCCGCGGCAGAAGCGAATAGCCGTGCACCACCGCGATGTCGACGTCCTGACGAAGCAGCGCTCCGAGGGCGGCGTCGGGCTCCTGCTCCACCAGGCGCAGGGAGACCGGCCCACCCCACGCCCGCGGCAGGAGCTGCCGGGCCGCGGAGGCGAAGGCCGCCACGCGGACCGTGCCGGTGCCACCGTTCCCGGCCGCCGCGGCCAGTGCCGATTCCGCGGCGGCGAGGTCGTCGAGGATGACTTCGGCGTGCGAGAGCAGCAGCCGTCCGGCCGGGGTGAAGGCGAGCGTGCGGCCGCGTTTCTCCAGCAGCGGGACGCCGGCCTCGCGTTCGAGCGCGGCCAGGTGCTGGGAGACGGCGGGCCCGGTCAGGTGCAGGGCCCTACCGCCGACGATGGGCTGGTGAAGCTGAAAGCGACCGCGGCACTCGCCGTCACCGTCGTCCTGTGGGCGTCGGCGTTCCCCGCGATCAAGGTGGGCCTCGACGGCTACGGCGTCGCCGGGCTGTCGTTCGCCCGGCTCGCGGTCGCGTCGGCGGTGCTGCTGCTCGCCGCGCCCGTGCTGGGCGTCCGCCGTCCGCGCCGCGCGGACCTGCCGGCGATCGCGGGGTGCGGGCTGGCCGGGATGAGCGCCTATCAGCTGCTGCTCAACTGGGGTGAGGTGCACGTCCCGGCGGGCACGGCGAGCCTGCTCGTGTCGGTGGCGCCGGTGTTCAGCGCGCTGCTCGCGGCGGCGTTCCTGGGTGAGCGGCTGACCACGGCGAAGCTGCTGGGCAGCGCGGTGGCCCTCGGCGGCAGCGCACTCATCGCCACGGGTGGCGGCGTGGGCTATTCGGCCGCGGCGTGGGCCGTGCTGGCCGCCGCGGCCGTCCAGGCGGTGTACCACCTCGGGAGCAAGCCGTTGCTGCGGCGCTACACCGGGCTCGAGGTTGCCTCCTACGCGATGTGGGCCGGGACGCTGTTCCTCGCGCCGCTCGCGCCCCAGGCCGTGCACGCCTTCGCGAGCGCGCCACCGGAAGCGACGCTGTCCGTGGTGTTCCTCGGCGCGTTCCCGTCGGCGGCCGGGTTCGTCGCCTGGGGGTACGCGGTGGCCCGGCATTCGCTCACGGTCGCGACCGCCGCCCTCTACCTCGTGCCCGCGGTAGCGCTGGCGGTGGCGTTCGGCTGGCTCGGCGAGCGGCCGACCTGGGTGGATCTCGCGGGCGGGGTGCTCAGCGTCGCCGGCGTCGTCCTGATCGGGACCACGGTCCGTCGTTGGGCCGGTCAGGGTAATTCGGAAGAGATCGACAACCCGGCTCAACGGTCGGCGCGGCCGGCTCGTCGGTAGTGGTGATCGATCACCACACGGAGGTGCCAGTGCGAAGAACATTTTCGGTGTTCGCGGTCCTGCTCGCCGGTGCGGCGGGCGTGGCCGGGCTCGCCCCGCCGGCCGCGACCGCCGCGACCGCCGTCGTCCCGTCGCCGACCGTCACGCTTCCCACCGGGGACCGGGTCACCGTCGGGACCACCCCGGACGGCCGGGACACGTTCGAGGTGCGGCCGGCCGCGGACAAGGGCATGGCGCGGGCGCTCGTGCACCTGCGGCTCGGCGGCCGCGACTACGAGGTGCCCGGCACGGCGTTGCCCTACCTGGGGCGCGGGCTCGACCTGAGCCTGTTCGACATCAAGGCGCTGCTGGCCGGCGCGAAGGCTCCGGTGGACACCGCGACCTTCGGCGCCGCGCTGGCCAGGCAGTTCAAGGAAGACAGCGCCCGCGGCCGGTTCGGCGGCCAGGGCCTGTTCGCGAACGGCGTCCGCTACGCCCTGCCCGGAGCGCCGAAGCGGCCGGCGGCCCAGCCGCGATCGGTGATGCGGACGGTGTCGCTCGACGCCACCGACATCGCGGGCAAGCCCGCCGACACCGGCATCGCGTTCCTCTACAACACCGACGACGGCGACACGCTCGCCCCGGACGAGAACTTCAACTACTTCTTCGGCGGCACGGCCAAGTTCAGCGTGCCGGACGGCAACTACAGCGCGCTCGGCGTGTTCTGGACGACCGACGCCGACGGCAACCCGACCGAGCTGCGGTTCAGTGCGCAGCCCGAGTTCGCGGTGAAGGCGGACGCGTCCGTCCGCGTCGACGCGAAACGGGCGTCGAGCAAGCTGACCTGGGTGACCCCGCGCCCGGCGCTGCTGGACGACACCGGCTTCCTGTTCCGCCGGGCCGCCAAGACCGGGCCGGCGCTGCTCGTCGACTTCGACGCCGGGCCCGGCGTGCCGATTTCGGTGTCGCCGACGAGTGTCCCGGTGCGCACCGGCGCGTTGCAGACCTACCCGTACAGCAGGCTCGTCTCCCCACCCGGACCGGGCACACCGTACGAGTACGTGCTGCAGAAGGCGAGCATCGGCGTGATTCCGCAGCAGCGGTACGTGATCACGGCGAAGGACGTCGCCGCGGTCGACGCCACCTACTTCAGCGAGTACTCCTCGCTCGGCCTGCGCCAGCGCAGCGGGATGTTCACGTTCGAGGACGTCAGCGGTCATCCGTCGCACCCGATCCAGCTGCCGCGCAAGCAGACCGAGTACGTCTCGGCGTCGCCGGACCTGGCGTGGTTCGGCGGGTTCTCGAAGTACGTCCAGTCCGGGCCGTTCCCCGGCTGGGCCGGCGGCCAGCACGAGGCGTTCCACACCTACCGGGGTGGCTCCTCGGTCACCGAGGACTGGAACCGCTTCCCGCTGCACCCGGCGGGCGACGTGGCGCTGCTGCCGCTGGACGACGGCCGGGCGTACACCCTCCCCGGCGCGACGCGGGCCGGTGACTTGCTGCGGTTCTCGATCACGCCGTTCAGCGACAACCAGCCGGGTCACACCGGCTTCGGCTTCTACGGCGAGCCGCGGGACACCATCACCGGGCACTACCGCTTCACCCAGGACGGCACGACCCTGGCCGAAGGCACCCCGCAGGGCGCCTACGCGGCCGAATTCGCCCAGGAGGTCGCGCCCGGGCCGTCGACGCTGGGGCTCACCATCGACGCCGGGCGCACCGGGCCGATGTACCACCAGAGCACCGCGAGCCACACGGAATGGACGTGGCCGTCGCAGCACGTCGAAGGCGTCACCTTGCCACCGACGCTGTACTGCGCCCGCGGGGACGGCGGGCCGGACCGGAACTGCGGCGTCGAACCGCTGCTGACGCTGGGGTACTTGGTCGGCGGGCTGCGGCCGGACGGGTCCACGGTCTCCGGTCGGCAGGGCCTGGACCTCACGGTCGGGCACCTGCAGCAGAGCACCGGTTCGCCGGTGACGGCCGCGACCGTGCAGTACTCGACCGACGGCACGACCTGGCAGGACGCGGCCGTCACCGCCCGCGGCGACGGCGTCTTCCACGCGGACTTCACCGCGACGACGGAGGCGTTCCGCGGCCTCGACGTCTCCCTGCGCGTCACGGCCGCCGACGCCGCCGGGGCGACCATCGCCGAGACGATCACCGCCGCCTACCACGTCTACGTGTCATGAGGGGACTGTCCACAGTGCACAGGAGATGGCTCGGAGTGCTGGCCGCCGCGGTGGCGGCCGCCGGCGTGGTCACCCCGGTGGCGAGTGCCGCACCGGGGCCGCGCGCGGCGTGTCCGGAACAGCCCGGCGTGCTGCGCTGCCTCACCACCTACCCACCGGGCGCGACCCGCGCCTTCGGCCCGGCCGGCTGGGGCGCCGACGACCTGGCGTCGGCCTACGGACTGCCTGCTTCGGCGGGGCCGGACACCGTCGTCGGCATCTCGATCGCCTTCGACGCGCCGAACCTGGAGGCCGACCTGGCCGCCTACCGGGCGCAGTACGACCTGCCGCCGTGCACGACGGCGAACGGCTGCTTCCGCAAGGTGAACCAGCAGGGTGCCGCGGCGCCGCTGCCGGAGGTGAACTTCGGCTGGGCCATGGAGTCCACTTTGGACGTCTCGATGGTGTCGGCGGCGTGCCCGTCGTGCCGGATCCTGGTCGTGGAGGGCAACACGCCCGGGTTCGCCGACCTGGCGGAGACGGCCGACACCGCGGTGCGGCTGGGGGCGAAGGTGGTGTCGAACAGTTACGGCGCGCGGGAGAACGGTGCGGCGCTGGCGTACGCGAGCCACTACCAGCACCCCGGCGTGACGGTGGTGGCGTCCTCCGGCGACACCGGCTTCACGGCGGCGAGCTACCCGGCGGTGCTGGCCTCGACGATCTCGGTCGGCGGCACGTCGCTGGCCCGCGACCCGGACTCCCCGCGTGGCTGGGCGGACGGGGCGTGGACCTACGGCGGCAGCGGCTGTTCGGCGTACATCGCGAAGCCGAAGTGGCAACGGGACACCCACTGCGGCAAGCGGACGGTCGCCGACGTATCGGCGGCGGCCGAGGACATCGCGATCCACTACGCGGACGCGGGCGGCTGGCTCCCGGTCAGCGGCACGAGCGCTTCGGCGCCGTTCGTCGCTGGCCTGATCGGCCGTTCGGGGCACGCGGGCGCCACCCGACCGGCGGACCTGTACGCGAACGCGGGGTCGTTCACCGACGTGACGACGGGCCACAACGACCCGGCGGGCGGCGGCAAGAAGTGCGGCGGCGACTACCTGTGCGTCGCGGGCCCGGGCTATGACGCGCCGACGGGGGTCGGCGTGCCGAACGGGCTGGCGGGCTTCTGACGGAACCCGGTGGCGCGGGCTCGCCCGCCCGCGCCACCGGGTTCCCCATCAGGGGATTTCGAGTCCTGCGCGGCAGAGCCCGCGCTCGTAGGCCAGCAGCCCGGCCCCCGTCCGGTGTGCGCACCCCAGTTTCCGCACCACCCTGGCCACGTACTCCCGCACCACCGGCTCCGGCAGTTCCAGCCGCTCGGCGATCTCGGCGTTCGTCAGTGCCGCGCCCACCGCTGTCAGCACTTCGGTTTCCCGGGCCGACAGCCGGTCGACCGCCGCCATCCGCTCGTCGCGCGGGCCGGACAACCGGGTCGCCGCCGACACCTGACGGCGGGAGACGTCCGAGGACAGCACCAGGTGGCCGTCCGCCGCCAAGCGGACCACCTTGAGCACGTCCCGCCGCGGGGCCGAGCGCAGCAGGAACCCCGCCGCGCCGTCGCGGAGGGCGCGCAGGATGCCCGCGTCCGAGTCGAACGTCGCCAGCGCCACCACCGCCGGCCGGTGGGGGAACTCCTCCGGCCGGCTCAGGCGCAGGTCCAGCAGCAGCACGTCCGGCAGCCGCCGGCGAAGGGTGACACGGGCCGCCGTCGCGTCGGGGACCGCGCCCACCAGCTCGATGCCGTCCGCTTCGGCGAGGACCGTGCTCAGGCGTGCTCGTACCGCCGGGTCGCGTTCGGCCACCAGGACCCGGACCGGCGGCGGCACGAGCACCGCGTCAGTCCTTCGGCCGCAGGCGGATCAACGGCAGGTCGGTCTTCGAAGCACCGACCAGGTCCCGGCCGCCCGGGCCGCGCAGCCGCACCTCCCGGAACCGCACCGACGACAGCTGCGCGGCTTCGATCGGGTAGACGTCGCCGTAGCGCTTGATCTTGTCCACCAGCTCCTTGCCGAGCAGTTCGACCAGGCCCGCGTGCCGGGCCGCGCCGCCGCCCAGCGGGACGTCCAGCTGCTTGCGGACCTCGGGGAACCGCTGGTCCAGCTCGACGGCCAGCTGGTGGATCGTGACGTAGGCCGGGCCGAAGTCCGCGGCGTCCGGGCCCGGCGGGATCTCCTTGAGCACCTTGATGAGCTTGTCGTCCATCCCGAGCTTGTCCCACAACGTCACGTCTTTTCCTCCGCTCACGACCGCCGTTGGTCTACCAGAGGACCGGCACGCGGTCCACTCCCCCGGTGACACGGTTGGTCCGGATCCGGAGTTCATCGACCCCGGTGGCCAGGCGCAACCCCGGGAACCGCCGGAACAGCGACCCGAAGACGACGCGCAGTTCGGTGCGGGCGAGGCTGGCGCCGATGCAGAACCAGCCACCGTAGGCGAAGGCGACGTGCGCGTTGGGCTTGCGTTCGGGGTCGAACGTCTCCGCCGACGGGAACACGGTTTCGTCCCGGTTGGCGGCGGCGATCGCCAGCACGACGGCGTCCCCGCGGGCGATCGTGACGCCGCCGAGTTCGACGTCGTCGTGCGCGTACCGCAGCACGCCGAGCCCGCTCGGGGCGGACATCCGCAGGATTTCCTCGACGACGCCGTGCACGCGGCCGTCGGGGTCGGCGGCCAGCGCGTCCCGGCGGGCGAGGTCGCTGAGCAGGTAGAGCACGCCGAGGTCGATCCGGTTGGACGTCGTCTCGTGGCCGGCGAACAGCAGGCCGGCGGCCAGGCGGGCGAGGTCGTCGTCGCCGAAGGACGGGTCGCCGGCCTGCGCGCGGACCATGTCCGAGACGACGTCCTGGCCGGGATTCCGCCGTTTGGTGGCGGCGAGCCGGCTCATGTAGGCGGTGAACTCGTCGAGCGCGGCTTCGGCGCCGTCGCCGATGTCCATCCGGCCCATCCGGTCCGACAGCACCCGGAAGGTCTCGCGGTCCTCGTACGGGACGCCGAGCAGTTCACAGATCACCAGCACCGGCAGCGGGAACGAGAGGTGTTCGTGCAGGTCGACCGGGCCGTCGCCGACGCGTGCCCGCTCCATGGCGTCGAAGCAGCCGTCGGCGAGGTCCTGCACGTGCCCGGCGAGCCGGCGGATCCGGTTGGCGGAGAAGGCGGGCACGAGCATCCGCCGCATCCGCGCGTGCTCGGCGTGCTCGGTCTCGTGGTCGCCTTGCGGGCGGCTGAGAATGGCGGCGTCGGACAGCGCCGAAGCCTCCTCCGGAGCCGGGTGCGAGCGCCCGAACCGCGGATCGGTGAAGGCGGCCCGCACCTGCTCGAACCCGGTGACCAGCCAGGCCGGATCCCCGGCCGGCGTGGTCACGGCGACCACCGGCCCCTGCCGGCGCAGCACCTGGAACAGCGGCGCGATCTCCAGGACGTTCGGCCGCGGGAACGGCAGCCGCGGCGGATCCGTGGTGACGGTCATGGCTTTCTCCTCCCGGTGCGCGGCCGGCAGGCGCGGACACGGGCGGGCCGGTCTCCGGCCGCTCCCCCGGTCCCCCCGCGATCCACGGTACTCAGGAACGGCGTGCTCAGGCCGGGAACGCGAGTTCCCCGCCCGATCGGGCCAGCGCTTCCGCCCGGAGGACCGAAACTGTCGGTGGCCCCCGGTATCGTGGAAACCGGGGGCCAGAGGCCAGACCCCACCACGATCGGGCCGGGCGGCAGCCGGTCTCCGGGCGGCACCGCGGACGCCCCGGGTCTCGGCCAGGGCTCCGGCGAAGTCGGTCTGCGCGGTGTCGGGTTGCGTCGGCCAGTGAGCGGGTCGATGCCCACCACTTCGAAGCCGCAATTGTCACTACGGACGGTGGTACCGCGTCAAGGCGGGAAAGCGTGCCTTGACCCGGCACCACCGTCCGCGTGCTGGCTTCGGATCGGGGTGGCGGGGCAGGCCTGGGCGGGGGTGCAAGTCCGGGCGTCAGCCTGCCGTTGGCGAGAAGCGGCGCCGCCCTACAGCAGTTTCCAAGCCTGCGTCAGCGCCTCCCGCAGGATTTCCTCCATCTCGTCGAACTCCGCCTGATCGCACACCAGCGGCGGCGACAGCTGCACCACCGGCTCGGCCCGGTCGTCGGCCCGGCAGTACAGCCCACCCTCGAACAACGCCTCCGACAGGAATCCCCGTAGCACCCGCTCCGACTCGTCGGCCGAGAACGACTCCTTCGTCGTCTTGTCCTTCACCAGCTCGATGCCGTAGAAGAAGCCCGCCCCGCGGACGTCCCCGACGATCGGCAGGTCCAGCAGGCGGTCCAAAGTGGACCGGAACGCGTCCTCCCGCCGCAGCACGTGGCCGTAGAGGTCCTCCCGCTCCATCAGGTCGAGGTTCGCCGAGGCCACCGCGCACGACACCGGGTGCCCGCCGTAGGTGGACCCGTGCATGAACGTCGTGGCGCCGCGCGTGAACGGCTCCATCAACCGCTCCGACGCCAGCACCGCCCCCAGCGGCGCGTACCCCGACGTCAGGCCCTTGGCCGTGGTGATGATGTCCGGCTGGTAGCCGTACCGCTTGGCCGCGAAGTCGTACCCCACCCGGCCGAACGCGCAGATCACCTCGTCCGACACCAGCAGCACGTCGTGCTTGTCGCAGATCTCCCGCACGCGCGCGAAGTAGCCGGGCGGCGGCACGAAACACCCACCGGTGTTCTGCACCGGCTCCAGGACGACCGCCGCGACGGTGTCCGCCCCCTCGAACTCGATCGCCTGCTCGATCCGGTCGGCGGCCCAGCGGCCGTAGGCCTCGTAGTCGCCGGCGTGCTCGGGCGCGCGGTAGAAGTTCGTGTTCGGCACGCGCAGGGTGCTTGGCACCAGCGGCTCGAAGTCCGCCTTCGCGCCCGGGATGCCGGTGATCGACAGCGCGCCCTGCGACGTCCCGTGGTAGGCCAGCGCGCGGCTGATCACCTTGTGCTTGCCCGGTTTCCCGACGAGCTTGAAGTACTGCTTGGCCAGCTTCCACGCCGTTTCGACGGACTCGCCGCCGCTCACGGTGAAGAACACGCGGTTCAGGTCGCCGGGAGCCGCGTCGGCCAGCCGCGAAGCCAGTTCGATCGCCGTCGGGTGCGCGTGTCCCCACAGCGGGAAGTACGCGAGCTGCTTCGTCTGCCGCGCCGCCGCCTCCGCGAGTTCCTCGCGGCCGTGGCCGACCTGGACCGCGAACAGCCCGGCGAGCCCGTCCAGGTAGCGCCGGCCCCGGGAATCCCAGATGTAGGGGCCTTCGCCGCGCACGATCACCGGGACGTCGGTCTCGTCGTAGGCGGAGTGGCGGGTGAAGTGCATCCAGAGGTTGCTGCGGGCAGCCTGGGCGAGATCGGCGGTAGCGGTCATGCCCTGGTTATCGCACGCGTCGGCCGTCGCGCGCAAGCGATTCAGTCGTCCAGACGAACTTCGACGACTAATTCATGATCTCCCTGCGCCCGACACCTTCGGATCTAGTCGTCACGGTCAGCGAGTGCCCCACTGGTAGGTCTGTTTCCGCAGCTTGAGGTAGACCATCGCCTCCGCGTGCCGGACGCCCGGCAGCGCGCGGATCCGCGTCGAGATCAGCTGGAGCAGCGCCTCGTCGTCGGCACAGACGGCCTCGCACAGCAGGTCGTAACGCCCGGCACAGAGGATCACGTACGCGATTTCGTCCATTTCGGCCAGGGCGTCGCCGACCGGTTCCAGCGGGCCGTCGACCGTGATCGCGATCATCGCCTGCCGGAACAGCCCGACCTGCAAGGGATCCGACACGGCGACGATCTGGATGACGCCGGAGTCGGACAGCCGCTGCACCCGCTGCCGGACCGCCGCCTCGGACAGGCCGACCGCCTTGCCGATGGTCGCGTACGCGCGCCGCCCGTCCTCCTGCAGCTGCGCGATGATCTGCCGCGAGATGTCGTCGAGCACCGGCGGGGCGGGCCGGCCGGTCGTGTCCTGGCTGCTCACGCCCCGGATCATCCCCGACGCGGGGGATGCCAGGCAAACCCGCCACGCCGTGACAGTGCGTGACTGAATCCGAATGCCTCAAGGTCTTAGGACAACGATTTCGGTCGTCAAAGGCCGGTTGACAGCACCGAATCAGTGCTGTTCCATCCGTCGCACCTTGCACCCCGGCCGGAGGGAACGCCGATGCCCCGCACTCCCGCCCCGCCCGACGTCGCCACCACCACGCCCCCGAAGAAGACCCTCACCCGGTCCATCGGCGTCGGCGGTGGCACCCTGCTCACGCTCAGCTGCGTGACACCGGCGTCGTCGCTGTTCGTCCTCGTGCCCCCGCTGTTCGCCGACCTGGGCACGGGCACCGCGCTCGCGATCGCCCTCGCGGTGCTGCTCTGCGTCGGGATCGCCTTCTGCTACTCCGAACTGGGGACGCTGGTGCCGAGCGCCGGCGGCGAGTACGCGATGGTGACGACGGTGGCGAACCGGTTCGCCGGCTGGCTGACGTTCATGCTGTCGTTCGTCGTCATCCTCGTCGTGCCGCCGATCATCGCGATCGGCGTCGCCGGCTACCTCGCCGCCGTCGTCGATGTCGACCCGTCGGTCGCCGGGGCGCTGGTCATGCTCGCGGGCACCGCGATGGGGCTGCTCAACCTGCGTTCGAACGCCTGGATCACCGGGATCTTCCTGGTCATCGAGATCGTCGCGATCTTCGTCGTGTCGCTGCTCGGCTTCACGCACACCGCGCAGAGCCCGGCCGTGCTGGTCGAGCCGAGCCTCGGCACGAGCGGGATCGGGCTGATCGCCGTGGTCACCGGGCTCGCCGTCGCGTTGTTCGTCGTGCAGGGCTTCAGTACCGCCGTGTACCTGGCCGAGGAGATGCGCGAGCCGCGCCGGACCGTCGCCCGGACGGTGTTCTGGACGCTCGGGATCAGCGCGGTCGTCATCCTGGTGCCGGTCGTGGCGATCACCCTGGCCGTGCCGGACACTGCCGCGCTCGCCGGCGTCGACCTGACCGCGCTGGTCACCGGCTGGAGTTCGCCGGCGGTCGGAGTGGCGATCAGCCTGTGCATCGCGGCGGCGATCGTCAACGCGGTGATCGTCATGGTCATCCAGAACTCGCGGGTGCTTTTCTCCTCCGCACGTGACCAAGCCTGGCCGACGCCGGTCAACCGCGCGATGAGCGTGGTGAGCGAGCGGTTCGGCGCGCCCTGGGTCGCGACGCTGGTGACCGGGCTGTCCGAAGCCGTCCTCTGCTTCGTGCCGGTGGACACGCTGAGCGGCGTCACCGGGGTCGCCGTCGTCGCGCTGTACCTGAGCGTCGCGGCCGCCGCGCTCGGCGCACGCCGGGCGGCGCACCGGAAGCCGCACGTGTGGCGGATGCCGGCGTGGCCGCTCGTACCCGGGCTGGCCGTCGCGGCGCTGGCCTACGTCCTGGTCGAGCAGAGCGCGCTCGACCTGGGCATCACCGCGGGTGTCCTGGTGGTGTCGGCGCTGTACTGGTGGGGGTACCTGCGCCGGCGTCCCGGCCGGTGGGTCGTGACGGTCCCGCAGGAATAGCCGTCGCCCCATCGGGGTAACCCTCTCGCGCTCAACCTTCGGGGCCGTTCACCCGTATTGACCCCCGGCAGGGATTTCGGCGAGGGGACGACGGATGCGCAGACCCGGTGTTGGGCTCCTGCTCGGCGCGGCGCTGGTCACGGCGGCGTGTTCGGCACCGCGCACCACGACGCCGAGCCCGATCGCCGAACCGGTGCCGGTGACCACGACGCCGGTCACCACCACGAGCACCACTCCCCCGCCCGTACCGCCGTGCGCCGTCACGACCGGCGCGTGCGTGAGCCTGGCGCAGCGGCTGGCCTGGCTGCTGCGGGACGGCCGGGTGGTCCGCGGCCCGGTCCCGGCCGGGTTCGGGCCACCCGACCAGGCGACCCCGGCCGGGTCGTTCCACGTCGTCTGGAAGGACCGCGAGCACCGCAGCAGCGAGTACGGCACCGACATGCCCAACTCGGTGTTCTTCGCCGCCGGCGGCATCGCCTTCCACGCCGGGCCGCTCGACGCGCCCTCGCACGGCTGCGTCCACCTGACCGACGCCGATTCGGCGGCGTTCTTCGACGGGCTGAACGTCGGCGACGCGGTGCAGGTCTTGTAGGCTCCTTCCCTGTTGGACACTTCCACCGTCGTCTCCCGGCTGCGCGCCGCGGGTTGCGTGTTCGCCGAGGACGAGGCCGAGCTCCTGGTCGCCGCGGCCACCACCCCCGCGGAACTCGGTGTGCTCGTCGAGCGGCGGGTCGCCGGGCTGCCGCTGGAACACCTGCTGGGCTGGGCGGAGTTCCACGGCCGGCGCGTCATCGTGCGGCCCGGGGTGTTCGTGCCGCGCCACCGCACCGGGTTCCTGGTCGACGTCGCCGTCTCGCTCGCGCCGCCGGACCCGGTGGTGCTCGACCTGTGCTGCGGTTCCGGCGCGCTGGGTGCCGCGTTCGCCGCGGCGTGCCCGCCGCGTGAGCTGCACGCCGCCGACGTCTCACCCGACGCGGTTTCGTGCGCGCGGCTCAACCTGCCGGATGGCGCGGTGTACCAGGGCGATCTGTACGACGCGCTGCCGTCGTCCCTGCGCGGCCGGGTCTCGGTCCTGCTGGCGAACGTGCCGTACGTGCCTTCGGACGCCGTCGCGACGATGCCGCCGGAAGCTCGCCTGCACGAGCCGCTGGTGGCGCTCGACGGCGGCGCGGACGGCCTGGATCTCGCCCGGCGCGTCGCCGCGGGTGCGCCGGAGTGGCTCGCTCCGGGTGGGACGCTGCTGATCGAATCGAGCGAGCGGCAGGCGCCGGTGCTGGCGGAAATCCTTGCTGCGGCGGGGTTGTCGCCGCTTGTGCACTCCTGTGACGACCTGGGCGCGACGGTCGTGACCGGCACCGCGAAATTGTGACCTCACGTTTCGCCGCCCCCGGACGTCTACCTCATGTGATCGTGAAACCGTTCGAGCAAGTCGTCGCCGAGCACGGGCCGATGGTCCTCCGGGTCTGCCGGGCCGTGCTCGGGCCGGCCGATGCCGAAGACGCCTGGTCGGAGACCTTCCTGGCGGCTCTGAAGGCGTACCCGGAGCTGCCCGCGGACGCGAACGTCCAGGCGTGGCTCGTCACGATCGCGCACCGCAAGGCCGTCGACGTCACCCGCGCGCAGGCCCGCGGCCCGATCCCGGTCGAGGAGGTGCCGGACCGGCCAGGGGGCGAGGCCGCGTGGAACGGCGACTTGTGGGACGCGCTGGCGAGGTTGCCGGACAAGCAGCGCATCGCCGTCGCTTACCACTACCTGGCCGGGCTGCCGTACCGCGAAATCGCGGAGATCACCGGAGGCACGGTCGAGGCCGCCCGCCGCGCGGCCGCCGACGGCGTCAAGTCACTGCGGGCCGTCTACCCCCTGGAAGGAGCGCACTCATGACGGACATGTTCCAGTTCTTCGGCGACGAGATCCTGCTCGATTCGAGCGTGATGCACGAGCGGCTGGTCGCCGACGCGGCGCGCCAGGGCTTGCTGGACGTCGCTTACGACACGGTCGACTCACCGGTCGGTCCCCTGCTGCTGGCGGCAACCGAGCAGGGCCTGGTGAAGGTGGCTTTCGACCGCCAGGATCACGACGCGGTGCTGGCCGAGCTGGCGGCGGCCATCAGCCCCCGCATCCTCCGGGCCCCGGCCCGCCTGGAGCCGGTGGCCCGCCAGCTGGAGGAGTACTTCGCCGGCCGGCGGCAAGCCTTCGACGTCCCCTTGGACCTCCGCCTGGCCCGCGGCTTCCGGCGCGCGGTGCTGAGCCACCTGGCAGAAATCGCGTACGGCCGCACGGAAAGCTACGCCCAGGTAGCAGCGGCGGCAGGCAGTCCGAAGGCGGTCCGCGCGGTGGGCACGGCCTGTGCGCTGAACCCGGTACCGGTGGTCCTGCCCTGCCACCGGGTAGTCCGCTCGGACGGCTCGTACGGCCAGTACGCAGGCGGCCCGGAAGCCAAGCGAGCCCTGCTGACCCTGGAGGCAGCGTGACGCCCACGCTGCCGCCCGGGCCGCGCTGACCGCCGACGACCCCGGCCAGGCACCCGGCACGCCGCCGGTAGTGCTCGCGTATTGCCGCACCGCCCGCCGCCCCGGTGCGGCGCGACAGCACGCGCCTCCAGCCTGACCGCGCCGGTCGCCGAAACCGCGTGCTCAACCCGCCGCCGACTGTGCCACGCGGGATCCAAGTGCGTTCTCCTGCCCACGGAAGCTGCATGACCACCCAAGCCCCACCGACCAAGAAGGCATCATGAAAACGTTCGAAGAGCGCGTCGCCGCGGCGGACTGGGCTGCGGTGGCCGACGAGGTCGATGACTACGGCTGCGCGCTCCTGCCGCAGCTGCTCACCCCGGCCGAGTGCACGCGTCTCATCGCACTCTGGGACCAGCCATCACACTTCCGGGCGACCGTGAACCTCCGCCGTCACCGTTTCGGCGACAACGGCGATTACCACTACTTCGCCTCGCCGTTCCCGGAACCCGTCCAACGCCTACGCCAGGCGCTCTACCCGCGCCTGCTGCCGATCGCGCAAGACTGGTCCATCCGCCTCGGCCGCCCCGCCGAGTGGCCGTCCACTTTGGACGAATGGCTGGCGGTGTGCCACGCCGCGGGGCAACGGCGGCCGACGCCGATCCTGCTCCGGTACGAGACCGGCGGCTGGAACGCCCTGCACCGCGACCTCTACGGCGACAAGGTGTTCCCGCTGCAGGTGGTGATCAACCTCAACGACCCGGGCACCGACCACACCGGCGGCGAGTTCCTCCTCGTCGAACAACGGCCACGCGCCCAGTCCCGCGGCACGGCGACCCTCATCCCGCAGGGCCACGGCCTCGTCTTCACCACCCGCGACCGGCCGGTCCGCTCGGCCCGCGGCTGGTCGGCGGCCCCGGTCCGCCACGGCGTTTCCGCAGTCCGTTCGGGCCGCAGGCACACCCTCGGCCTCGTCTTCCACGACGCAGCATGACGTCCCCCGAACTCGAGGCGCTGCTCGGCCTGATCGGCCGGGCCCGGCACATCGTCATCGGCACGGACACGTCGTCCCGCGCCGACGGCGAGCAGATCGCCGCGACGTGGGGCGGCATGGTGCTGGCGACGGTGACCTGGCCCGAGGCGGCGGCCTCGTGGCTGCGCCAGGCGCGTCGCTTCGCCGCGCCGGAGCCGGACGCGTGGGTCGTCAGCGCCACTCCGGCCGGCTGGGCGGGCATGGCGCGACGGTTGCAGCTCTCGACGTCCTGGAGTCCACACCGAACCTTCGCCACCTCGGCGCTGGCCGGCTACCCGATCCCGGGCCTGCGCGGCGCCCACCCGGACGGCACAACTTGGGAGACCTCATGAAGCACGCAGTACTGGATTCCCCGATCGGCCGGCTGACCGTGACCGGCGACGGCGACACCGTCACCGGCCTGTACTTCCCGAACCACTGGCCGCGTCCGGACCGCGCGACCTTCGGCCACCGCGACGACACGGCGTTCCCCGAGGCCGCCCGGCAACTGAAGGAGTACTTCGCCGGCCAGCGCACGGAATTCGACGTCTCGACGCAGGCCACGGGCCCCGACTTCGACCGTGCGGTGTGGGCGGAGATCGCGTCGATTCCCTACGGAAGCACGGCAACGTACGGCGACCTCGCGCGCTCCTTGCAGGCGTTGCCCCACGACGTCGGCGCGGCGGTGGGCCGCAACCCGCTGAGCATCCTGGTGGCGTGTCACCGCGTCGTCGGCAAAGGCGGGAAGCTGACGGGTTACGCGGGCGGCTTGAAACGCAAGGAGTTCCTGCTGGACCTGGAACGTCCGCCGGAGTCGGCGCTCTGGTGATCACACGTGGCCGAGCAGCATGCCGACTCCCAGGCCGGTCATCGTCACGGCGATCACGACGTCCAGCACGCGCCACGCCATGGGCTTGGCGAACACCCCGGCCAGCCGTCGCGCGCCGAAGCCGAGCGCACTGAACCAGACGGCACTGGCGACCCCGGCCCCGACCCCGAACAGCCACCGCCCGTCCCCCTGAGCGGCGGCAACCGAGCCGAGCAGCAGCACCGTGTCGAGGTAGACGTGCGGATTGAGCCAGGTGAAGGCAATACAGGCAACCACCGCCTTCCGCAGCGGCGTCCGCTCCTCCCCGACGGTCATCACGGACGGCCGCAGCGCCCGCCGCGCGGCGAGCACCCCGTACCCGAGCAGGAACAACCCACCCCCGACGGCAATCACCCCGATCGCCATCGGCCACCGCTCCAGCACGGCGCCGACACCGCTGACCCCGAGCCCGATGAGAACAAGATCCGAGACGGCACAGATGACGACCAACGGCGCCACGGCGCCACCGCGCAAGCCTTGTTGGAGCAGGAAGGCGTTCTGGGAGCCGATCGCCACGATCAGCGAGAGGCCGGTTCCGAACCCGGCCAGGAGGAGAGGCAGCACTCCGTCACCGTATGAGGAGGCACCACGTTACTCCAGCTAAAGTTTCTTACGGAACATTAGCGCTCGTAACGCCCGGCGGGAAATCGCCCACGCCGTGTTCCACCAGGTCGAAGGCCTGGTCGATCACCGCGACCTGGTCCTGCCGGACCAGTTCAGCGTCGTCGCCCGCCACGATGCGGCCCATGGCGTGGGCGAAGACCGTCGTGATCGCCGTCGTGAGCAGGCCGGCCACCATGCGGGAGCGGAAGGCGTCGCCCGTCTCTTCCGCCAATACCGAGGTGAAGGCCTCCGCGATCTCGCGCTCCTGCTCGTACCAGCGCGCCATCAACGCCGGGCTCGATGTCAGCACCCACCAGAAGCCCGGTCCGCCCGCGATCGCTCCCGACAACGGGTGACCCGAGGACAACAGCGCATGCTGGTGACGCCGCAACGCTTCACATGGCGACACCCCCGCCGACCGGTCCCTGACCACTGAGGTCAGCTCCGCCAGGCGGTCCGCGTGGCGGTCGAGGAACAGGTCCTCCTTGCGCGGGAAGTAGTTGAACACCGTCATCTTCGAGACACCCGCCGCCTCTGCTATCTCCGCCACCGTCACCTCCTCGAAGCCGCGCTGGATGAACAGGCCTGTCGCCACGTTCGAGATCAGCAAGCGGGTGGCCTGCTTCTTCCGTTCGCGCAGTCCGGGGTCAGCCATGAGCAGAGAGTATAGACCGAGCTCAAAGTTTGACTCGGTAAAAGTTTCGCGGCATCATCGGAGCCATGAACAGGGATGTGGTGATCTCCGGGGGCGGACCGGTCGGCTTGATGCTGGCCTGCGAACTGCGGCTGGCGGGCGTGGACGTGCTCGTCGTCGAACGGCTGCCCGAGCCGGACCAGACGATCAAGGCCGGGTCGGTCAACCTGACCACGGCCGAAGCCTTCTACCGGCGGGGGCTGCTGCCCGCGATGGACGCCGTCGTGCAGCAGAACTTCGCGCAGATCCAGAAGTTTCTCGAATCCCGGGGCGGGGGTGGCCCCAAAGCCGTTCCGGTGGGGCACTTCGCCGGGATCATGGTGACCTCGGGCGGGGTCGACTTCGACGATCCCGCCTTCCGGGACGTCGGGCCCGCCGCCCGGGTCGTCGTCATCCAGCAGCAGGCCGTCGAGGCGATCCTGGCCGAGCGCGCCGCCGAACTGGGCGTCGAGATCCGGCGCGGGGCCGAGCTCACCGGGTTCGACGCCGACGACAGCGGCGTGACCGTGCACCTCGGCGACGGCGAATCCGTGCGCGCGGGCTGGCTCGTCGGGGCCGACGGCGGGCGGAGCCGGGTGCGGAAACTGGCGGGCTTCGACTTCCCCGGCACCGACCCCGCCATCACCGGGCGGCAGGCGCTCACCGAACTCACCGGCGCCGAGGCCCTGCCCGCCGGGTGGCAGCACGGCCCCGGCGGGCTCTACGTCCACGGCCCGACGCCCGGGCGGGTCCTCACCGTCGAGTTCGACGGGCCGCCGGAGGACCGCGACGCACCGATCACCGCGCAGGAAATCGAAGACAGCTTCCGGCGGGTCTCCGGGGCGGACGTCCGGGTGACGAAGGTCCACAGCGCGACACGCTTCACCGACAACGCGCGCCAGGCGACCACCTACCGTCAGGGCCGCGTGCTGCTGGCCGGGGACGCCGCGCACGTCCACTCCCCCTTCGGCGGGCAGGGTCTCAACCTCGGCATCGGCGACGCGGTCAACCTCGGCTGGAAGCTCGCCGCGACCATCCGGGGCTGGGCGCCCGAAGGCCTGCTCGACACCTACACGGCCGAGCGGCACCCGATCGGCGAGTGGGTGCTCGAGTGGACCCGGGCGCAGGTCGCGCTGATGCGCAGCGACGTGCGCACCAGGGCGCTGCGCCAAGTCATGACCGATCTGCTGGCCACCGGCGACGGCGCGACCTACCTCGCCAAGAAGCTCTCCGGCGTCCTGCACCGCTACGCGATCGACGGCGAGCACGACCTCACCGGCCGCGCCGCCCCCGACTTCGCCTTCGCCGACGGCACCCGGCTCGGCGAGCGCCTCCACGACGGCAAGGCGCTCCTGCTCGACCTCGCCGAGGACGCCGGCCTGCGCGAGACGGCCGCCGGGTGGGCCGGCCGCGTAAACGTGTTGTCCGCGAAGTGCGACAGCGAGCCGGCCCTGACCGGCGTGCTGGTCCGGCCGGACGGGCACATCGCCTGGGCGAGCGAGGACGGTTCGACAGCCGGCCTCGACGCCGCGCTGCGCGGGTGGTTCGGCGAACCCGCCTGAGTACCGGGCAGGATGGGCGGGTGATCGACCTCCACCCGCCCATCGAGCCCTATGCCCACGGGCTGCTCGACGTCGGCGACGGCCACCAGGTGTACTGGGAGACCTGCGGGAACCCGGACGGCAAACCGGCGGTCGTGCTGCACGGCGGGCCCGGCCAGGGCTGCACACCCGGCATGCGGCGGATGTTCGACCCGGCCAGGTACCGCGTCGTACTGCTCGACCAGCGCGGCTGCGGCCGGAGCCGTCCGCACGCCGCCGATCCCGCGACGTCGTTGCGGCACAACACCACCGACGACCTCGTCGCCGACCTCGAACGGCTGCGGGAGCACCTCGGCGTCGAACGCTGGCTGGTGACGGGTGGCTCGTGGGGCACGACCCTCGCCCTGGTGTACGCCGAACGCTTCCCGGGCCGGGTGACCGAAATCGTGGTCAGCGCGATCAGCACCACGCGCCGGTCGGAGATCGACTGGCTGTACCGCGGCGCCGGCCGCTTCTTCCCCGAGGCGTGGCAACGCTTCCGCGACGTCGCCGGGGACGACGACGTCGTGGCCGCCTACGCCCGGCTGATGGCCGACCCGGACCGGCGCGACAGCGCCGCCCTCGCGTGGAACGCCTGGGAAGAAACGGTCCTGTCCCTCGAACCGGGCGCCACCGCGGACGTCCACAGTGGACCGCCGGACGACGCGCTGCTGGCGTTCGTCCGGCTCACCACGCACCATTACGCGCACGCCGGCTGGCTCGCCGACGGCGCGGTGATCCGCGACGCCGGGCGCCTTGCGGGCATCCCCGGCGTGCTGATCCACGGCCGGCTCGACCTCAGCTGCCCGGTGACGACGGCGTGGGAGCTGGCCGAAGCGTAGCCGGGCGCCGAACTGCTCGTCGACGACCGGTCCGGGCACCGCGCGAGCGACGTCAAACGCGGGTGGAAGCTTGCCGCGCTGGACCGGTTCGCGCCGGCCTAGAGCCGCTCGGCGAGCAGTTTCGCCAGGCGGGCGTAGACGTCCTTGCGGTGCTTGAGCACGTACGCCACCGCCACGCGGTTCTCGCCGTGGCTGCGCTTGCCGAGCACCACCATCTCCGCCTGGTCGAGGCCGGCGCGGTCGCAGAAGTACGCGCCCTCGCCGGCCTCCGGCACCGGAGTCACCGGTCCGCTGCAGTCCTTCCGGATGTTCTTCATCGCTTCCTCCGGTGGGAGGGAGCCGGCCGCGGACGAAATCCACAGGTCGAGCAGCCACGGGTGGACGTACTTGCCCTCGTAGCGGCACCGGAATTCGGTGTCGGGCACGGCCGTCTCGACAGACTGCTCGGTCGCCATGAGGTCTTCGCTGGTCTCCAGGAGCTGCTGCAGGTCCGCCAGGCCGAGGAACGGGCAGGCGGCCGTGATCTTCACGGGTGACGCCGGTGGCGCGACCGCCACCGGCGGGACCGGCGGGACCGGCTTGGCCGGGGTGAGCAGGGGCAAGGCGGTCGTGATCGGGCTCGCGCACGCAGCAAGGCAAGCCGTCACCGATACCGCCGCGAGCGCAAGCCGGATTCGTTCCATGGCCTTCTCACGCCCGGAGCCGCCGTCCGGTTGCCTACCCCTCCGCCGCCAGCTGCACCGCGACGTCGATGATCATGTCCTCCTGGCCGCCCACCAGCGCGAGCTCGCCGCACCGGTGCAGGATCGCCTGGGCCGGGACGCCGTAGCGTTCCGCCGCGCGTTCCGCGTGCAGCAGGAAGCTCGAATAGACCCCGGCCCAGCCCTGGACGATCGCGTTGCGGTCCATCTTCGGCCAGCGGTGCAGGTATGGGCGCACGACCTCCTCCGCCGCGTCGAGCAGGCCGCCGACGTCGAGGCCCGTGTCGATCCCCAGGCGGTCGAACACCGCCGCCAAGACCTCCGTCGGCGAATTGCCCGCGCCGGCGCCGAGCGCGCACAGCGAGCCGTCGATGTACCGGACGCCCGCCTCGTACGCCAGGACCGAGTTCGCGACGCCGAGCGAGAGGTTCTGGTGCCCGTGGTAGCCGACCCACGCCGTGTCGCCGACCTCGGCGACCAGCGCTTCGAAGCGGGCGCGGGCCTCGTGCATCAGCAACGCGCCCGCGGAGTCCGTCACGTACGCCGCCTGGCAGCCCGCGTCCACCATGATCCGGGCCTGCTTCGCGAGGTCTTCCGGCGGCGTCCGGTGCGCCATCATCAGGAACCCGGCCGTCTCCATGCCGAGTTCGCGCGCCAGGCCGAAGTGCTGCGGCGAGACGTCGGCTTCGGTGCAGTGCGTCGCCACCCGGACCATCTCCGCGCCCGCGTCGAAGGCGCGCTGCAGGTCCTCGGCCGTGCCGATCCCCGGCACGAGCAGCACCGCGATCTTCGCCTGCTTCGCCTCTTCGCGGGCCGCGGAGATCAGCTTGAGTTCGTCGACGGCGGAGAAGCCGTAGGTGAACGACGAGCCGCCGAGGCCGTCGCCGTGGGTCACCTCGATCACCTCGACCCCCGCGCGGTCCAGCGCGCGCACGGTGTTGCGCACCTGCTGCTCGGTGAACCGGTGGGCCATCGCGTGACTGCCGTCGCGCAGCGTCGTGTCGACGATCCGGACGTCGTGGCGCAGATCCGGCCGGGTCATGCGGAAACCTCCTGCTTCGCGCGGGCCATCAGCTCGCCCACCCGGGCGGCCGCGGCGGTCATGATGTCCAGGTTCCCGGCGTACTCCGGCAAGTAGTCGCCGTTCCCGCGGACTTCGAGGAAGATGCCGACCCGTGCGTTGCCGTCCCAGTCTTCGCGCGCGTCGTCGAACTGCGGATCGGCGCGCAGCGTGTAGCCGGGCACGTATTTCTGCACTTCGGCGACCATTTCGTGGATCGACGCCGTGACGGCTTCGCGGTCGGCGTCGAGCGGGATCGCGCAGAAGACCGTGTCCCGCATGATCATCGGCGGTTCGACCGGGTTGAGGATGATGATCGCCTTGCCGCGCCCGGCCCCGCCGATCTCGGCCACCGCCTGCGACGTCGTGCGCGTGAACTCGTCGATGTTCGCCCGTGTCCCCGGCCCCGCGCCGCGCGAGGCGACCGACGCGACGATCTCCGCGTACGGCACCGGCGTGACCCGGGAGACGGCGTGCACCATGGGGATCGTGGCCTGGCCGCCGCAGGTGATCATCGAGACGTTCGGCGCGTCGAGGTGCGCGCCGAGGTTCACCGGCGGGCAGACCATCGGCCCGAGGTGCGCCGGGGTCAGGTCGATCGCCTGGAGGCCGGCTTCCTCGTACCGCGGCGCGTTCGCGGCGTGCGCCTTCGCCGACGTCGCTTCGAACACGAGTTCCGGCAGGGGATCCTGGCGCAGCAGCCAGTCGACGCCCTCGGCCGACGCCGCGATCCCCTGCGCGCGGGCGCGCTCGAGGCCGTCCGACTCGACCACGCCGACCACGTACCCGACTTCGATCACTTCACTGCGTCGCAGCTTCGCCAGCAAATCGGTGCCGATGTTGCCGGGGCCGACGATCGCCGCCATCACGGGAGCCATGTCCCGACCGTCGCACCGGGCCGCCGGGTCAGGACAGGCTTGTGTTCCGACCAGCGGAACGTCGAGACTGCGACACGACCGGGTGCGTCCTCGACAACCGCTACCGCGAGGCGGAGCGGCTCGGCGTCCCGCCGGCCGGGCCGCCGGTGCGGCGCGCCCCCTGAATCACCGCCGCCGCGAGCAGGGCGGCCACTCCCCCGCACGTCATCACGGCCGGCACCGACACCGCGTCGACCACGGCGAAGACCGCCACCGCGATCAGCGTGGCCGCGAGCGCGAAGCCGGTCCGGTACCGACCGGCCAGGAAGGTGCCCGCGATCCTGGCGACGCCGTACACCAGCAGGTAGGCGCTGAGCACCTCCGGCCGGACGACGTCCCGCAGCAGCGGCGTGACGTAGGTGTAGGTGCCGAAGGCGGCGAGGACCACGAGGAACGTCACCAATGGTCCATTTCGGACACCGCGCCGCCGCAGGAGTCCACTCAGGACGGCCAGCTGCACGAGGGCCGCGGCGGTTCCGAAACTCAGGACGCCGAGCAGGAGGAACGCCGTCCGCCAGCCCGCGAGCTGACCGACTAGGGTGCCGAGCGGCACGCCCAGCACCGATCCGAGGGGCACGGCGGCGAAGATGACCGACGTCGCCCGCGCGGCGGCCGCGGTCCCGACGAGCCGGGGTGCCAGGCCGGCGCCGATCGACCAGAAGCCGCCGATGACGACGCCGACCAGGAACCGGCCGGCCAGGAGCACCCAGAACGCGGGCGCGGCGGCAGTGAGGAAGCCGGCGGCCGCGAGCAGCACCAGGAGGCCGCCCAGCAGCACGCGCCGGTCGAGCCGGCCGGCCGCGACGGTGACCACCGGCGCGGCGACCGCGGCGACGAACCCGGGCACGGTCATGGTCCAGCCGGCGGTTCCGGCCGAGACGCCGAACCCGGCCGCGATCGGCGTCAGCAGCCCGATCGGCAGGATTTCCGTGGTGACGATGGCGAAGATCCCGACGGTGACGGCGAAGACGGCTGGCCACCGCGGCGCTGGTGCGTTCATGCGGCCCAGTGAAACCGGCGGCGGCTCGCGCGGGCTCGCAGGTTTGCGACGGCTTGCTCGCCGGGCGCGGGTCACGGTGGATTCCCGCCGGTTTGATCGACTCCGGATCGGGGCAGTTCCGGATAGCACCCGATCGAGGAGGTTTCGATGGCCGACCGGCGTTGGCACTTCATCCCCGCCACGGTTTCGCTGTGCTGGCTCTACCTGGGCGTGGGGGCGGTTCTGCTCGTCTCGAGCATCCTCACCCTGACCGGCACCGAAGGCCGGGCGCCCGTCCTGACGGTGATCGCGGCGGTGGCCGCGGTGGCCCTGATCGTCATTTCCGTGGTCGGCCTGGCCCGCCCGAAGCTGCGCGGCCGCTGACCGGCTGCCGACCGGCCGGGTCCCGCGGCGGCGCCAGGACCCGGCCGGAAGTCCCTACAGCTCCTGGTGATCCGCGTGGCCGACCCGGGCTTCCGGCACCGGGCGGCCGTCGCTCACCCGGAAGTCGTCCACGGCGTCGAGGACGAACGTCGGCGTGCCCGCCACCTTCTCCGCGCGGCAGTGGTGCACGTCGGCGTCGGCCACGTCCCGCAGGACGAACGCCGGGCGCGTGTCCGGCTTGCCGAAGCGCACATCGACGTCGGCCCAGCTGATTCCCCGGGCGTGGCGGACGAAGAAGCCGTACGCCGGGAGCGTGCCGAACATCGACGGTTCCGGGTACGCGGTCTCCAGCTCCGGCGGGTTCGGCACGGCGTCCCCCGGCGTCAGGCCGCCCGCCAGGTGGTGGCGGATGTTGCTCAGCTTGACGTCCTCGATCGGGTGGCCCGGAATCCCGGCGAGGCACGAGGGGTAGCGCGGGTCCGCGTCGATCGTCGTGACGTCGCTGATGCTCACCCGGCGCAGGAACCCGACCGGGATGCCGGCCGGCCCGCGCATCCGCGCGCCCAAGCGCAGGAACAGCGGCATCTGGACGTTGCGCATGGTCAGGTTGCTGATCGTGACATCCTCCAGCCGGCCGCCGTCCACCGTTTCCAGCGCCAGGCCGCGGCAGTGCTCGAAGACCACGTTGGAGATCGCGATGTTGCGGAAGCCGCCGTTGGACTCGGTGCCGAACTTCACGCGGCCGGTGCGGCCGTAGGACGACGTCTTGAACGTGCCCCCGACGAGGGTGCCGAGGTCGTAGCCGCTGACGAAGCAGTTGTCGATGGTGACGTTTTCGGTGTCGCGCACCTGGTTCAGCGCGTACGAGCTCTTCAAGACGATGGCGTCGTCGTTGGGCGAATTCACCGTCGTGCCGGCGATCCGGACGTTCTTGCAGCAGTCGATGTTGATGCCGTCGCGGTTGGTGTCGATCACCAGGCCTTCGATGCGGAAGTTGTCGACGCCGGTGGGCAGGATGCCGAAGTGCCCGCCGTTGACGATGGTGATGTCGCGGATCGCGATGTTGCGGCACAGCTTGAGCGCGATCGCCTTGTTCCCGTTGAGCGGCGCCGATTCCGCGCTGCCGCCGGCGACCAGGCCCTGGCCGTCGATCTTGCCGGGCCCCTCGATGGTGACGTTCTCGAGGTTCTCACCCCAGATCAGGCTGTTGTGCCAGTGGCTGTGCCCGAAGTCCTGGTACGGGTTGCCCGCGCCCGGTTCGGCGGGGTCGTAGCCCCGCCCGCCGGCCGGGGCGGCGGCCAGGATCGTCGCGCCGGCGCCGAGGTACAGCGCGATGTTGCTCTTGAGGTGGATCGAATAGCTCGCGTACGTCCCGGCCGGGAAGTACACGGTGCCGCCGCGGGTCGCGGCCGCGTCGATCGCGCGGTTGATCGCCGCGGTGTCGATCGTGCGGCCGTCGCCTTTCGCGCCGAACTTCGTGACGTCGAAGAAGCGGCCCGGCTGGTTCCCGAATTCCTCGGCTTCGGCCACCGGAGATCCGACCAATGGCAGGGCCGCGCCCGCGGCTCCCCAGACGACGGCACGGCGGCGGCTCAACGCTCTTCCCACGAAGTCTCCCTAATCTCGCATGGCGGAAGCCCGCGCTTCCGACGGCGGATCGGGATGCGTGTTCAGCTAAGAGCAAATGATCGGATGAGTCAAGCTCGTCCCCGCCCGTGGGCGGGGACGAGCCCGATCTTCAGTCCAGCACCTCGCGGACGGTGCCGGCGGCGACGGTCAGCCGGCCTTCGCGCATGGCGAACCCGAGGCCCGGGCTCATCGCGACCGGCTGGCCGAGTTCGACCGTCAGCTCCGCGGCGTCGCCCGGCCGGACGACGGTGACGCCTTCGGCGAGGGCGACCACCCCGACGACGTCGCTGGTGCGGAAGTGGAACTGCGGCCGGTAGTTCGCCGCGAACGGCGTCCGCCGGCCACCCTCGGCGGCCGAGAGCACGTGGACGTCCGCGCGGAACCGCGTGTGCGGGCGGACGCTGCCCGGCAGGCAGACGACCTGGCCGCGCCGGACCTCGCCGCGCTTGACCCCGCGCAGGAGCACCGCGGCGTTGTCGCCCGCCTCGGCGCGGTCCATCGGCTTGCCGAACGTCTCGAGCCCGGTGGCGACGGTGGTCACCGCCGGGCCGAGGCCGATCACCTCGACCGCGTCGCCGACGGCGAGGGTGCCCTGCTCCACCGCGCCGGTCACGACGGTGCCGCGGCCGGTGATGGTGAGGACGTTCTCGATCGGCATCAGGAACGGCAGGTCGAGCCGCCGCGGCGGGATCGGCACGTGCTCGTCGACGGCCTCCAGGAGGTCGAGGACGCGCTGCGTCCACCGCGGGTCGCCCGCGAGCGCGCGCAGCCCGGAAACCCGGACCACGGGCACGGCGTCGCCGTCGAACCCGTACCGGGTCAGCAGCTCGCGCACCTCGAGCTCGACCAGGTCGAGCAGCTCCTCGTCGTCGGCGACGTCGGCCTTGTTGAGCGCGACGACGAGGTGCTCGACGCCGATCCGGCGCGCCAGGACGACGTGCTCGCGGGTCTGCGGCATCGCGCCGTCCTGGGCCGAGACCACGAGCACCGCGCCGTCCAGCTGGGCGGCGCCGGTGATCATGTTCTTGACGTAGTCGGCGTGCCCGGGCATGTCGACGTGCGCGTAGTGCCTGGTCGGCGTCTCGTACTCGACGTGCGCGATGTTGATGGTGATGCCGCGCTCGATCTCCTCCGGCGCGCGGTCGATGCGGTCGAAGGCGACGAAGTCGGCCCCACCCCGCTCGGCGAGGACCTTGGTGATGGCCGCGGTGAGGGTGGTCTTGCCGTGGTCGACGTGCCCCATCGTGCCGATGTTCAGGTGCGGCTTGGTCCGCACGTACTGTTGCTTGGTCATGGGTTTTCCCTGCGCTGGAACGGAACTGCGCGAAACCGGGCGGAGCGCGTCGACCCTCCCCCGGCGGTTTCGCGCCCAGGGCGGGGGAAATCGGGGAAGGGTCAGCTTCGAGCGCCGGTCAGCCGTGCCGACAGGGCGCTCGGCAGGGACAGGCCTGCGAGCGTCGCGCTGTCGGACACGGGGAACATGATCCGAAGGATGACACGGCTTTCGCGGCCGTGTCACCCGGTTTTCGCGCGCGGCCGCATGATCAGGGCCGCAACGAAGTACACGCACGGCTTCTTGCCGCGGTTCGCGTAGGAATGCGTGACGTCGGCGGGAAAGTACACCGAATCGCCCGCCGCGAGGACGTACTCGGCGTCGCCGGCACCGAGGCTCAGCTCGCCCGATTCGACGGCGACGAACTCGTGCGATCCCGGTGCGTACGCCGGAAAAGCTCCCGCGTCGCACCCGGGGGGCAGGGTCGTGCGGATCCACTCGAAGTTGACGCCGGGGACGACCGGGGTCAGCACGGTGCGGTGCCAGCCGCCGGGTTCGGCGATGTGGTCCTGCTCCGCCGCGCGGCGGACGAGCACTCGGTCGCTCTCCAGGTCGGCGAGCAGCCGGGAGAGGGACAGCCCGAGGCCGTCGGCGATCCGGGACAGCACCACGACCGTCGGCGTCTTCTCGCCGCGCTCGATGGCCGACAGCATGCTGACGCTCACGCCCGCCGCCCCGGCCAGTGCGCTCAACGCCAGCCCGCGGCCCACCCGCAGTTCGTGCAGGTGACGGCCGAGCGCTCCCGGATCGATCATTCCTCTATAATAGCGACCATGTCCACTATAGCGGAAGCGACGGAGGCTGACGCCGAAGGCATTGCCGCCGTCTTCTCGCCGTACGTCACCGATTCGGTCTTCACCTTCGAAACCACGCCGCCGACCGCGCAGCAGTGGCGGGCGAAGATCCGCGAGCGCACGTGGCCCTTCCTCGTCCTCGCCGAGGAGGGTGAGATTCTCGGCTACGCGCTGGCTGCGCCGTGGCGGCCCAAGCCGGCGTACCGGTACTCGGTGGAGACGACGATCTACCTCGCACCCCGGGCGGCCGGCCGGGGTCACGGACGACGGCTGCTCGACGCCCTGCTCAAGCGGTGCGAGGAAGCCGGGGCCCGGCAGGCGATCGCGGTCATCGTCGACTCCGGCAACCCGGCGTCGCGGAACCTGCACCGGGCGGCCGGTTTCACCGACGCGGGCGTGCTGCGGCGCGTCGGCTTCAAGCACGACCGCTGGCTCGACACCCTGCTGATGCAGCGCGAGCTGGGCTAACGCGACTTCGCCCGCAGGTGCAGCCGCTCCCCCTGCTTGCCGAACAGGCTGAGGATCTCCGCCGGCCGGCCGTCGACCGCGCCGAACCAGTGCGGGAGGCGGGTGTCGAACTCCGCCGCTTCGCCCGGCCCCAGCGTCATGTCGCGGTCGGCCAGGATCAGGCGCAGCCGGCCCGACAGGACGTACAGCCACTCGTAGCCCTCGTGGACCTGGGGATCGGGCTCGCCCGTCTCGGGCTCCAGGATCATCTTGAACGCCTGCGGCGCGCCCGGCTGGCGGGTCAGCGGCAGCACCGTCATGGTCGCGCCGTTGTGACGCGGGATCCGCCGCGCGGTCAGCCGGACGCGGGGATCGCCGACCTCCGGCGCGCCGACCAGTTCGTCGAGGGGCACCTGGTGGGCCTGGGCGATCGGCAGCAGCAGCTCCAGGCTCGGCTTGCGCTGCCCGGACTCCAGCCGGGAGAGCGTGCTCTTCGAGATACCCGTCGCCTCCGACAGGTCGGCGAGGGTGACCCGCCGCTGCGTGCGGACCCGCTTGAGGCGGGGGCCGACCTCGGCGAGGGCCTGGGTGATCGCGTCCGTCATGCCTCCAGGAAACCCGCTTGTCCCGGAATCGGCAACATTAGTTGTCGGATTCGCCAAGCCGGGTTCATGGTGGCGGCATGAGCGAAAACAACAGCTTCGACGTCTTGGTGGTGGGTGGCGGCGCCGCGGGTCTCAGCGCCGCCCTGATGCTGGGCCGGGCGCGGCGGCGCGTCGCGGTCGTCGACGGCGGAGAACCGCGCAACGCGCCGGCGTCGCACATGCACGGCTTCCTGTCCCGCGACGGCCTGCCGCCGTCCGAACTCCTGGAAATCGGCCGCGGCGAGCTCCGCGGCTACGGCGTGGAACTCCTCGAGGACCGGGTGACCCGGCTGGACCACGGCTTCACGGCCCGGCTGGCGAGCGGCCGCGAACTGACCGCCCGGCGCGTCCTGGTCGCCACCGGCGTCCACGACGACCTGCCGGACCTCCCGGGCCTGCGCGAGAGCTGGGGCACCGACGCGATGACCTGCCCCTACTGCCACGGCTACGAGCTGCGCGACCAGCCGCTCGGCGTGCTGGGCACCGAGCCGGCGAGCGTCGAGCACGCGCTCCTGGTCCGCCAGTGGTCACCGGACGTGGTGTACTTCGCGCACACCGAGCCACCGTCCGATGCGGACCGGGACCGGCTCGACGCGCGCGGGATCCGCGTGGTCGACGGCGTCGTCACCGCCGTCCGGCGCGAAGGCGGCCGCCTCACCGGCATCGAGGTCGGCGCCCGGTTCGTGCCGCAGGCCGCGTTGTTCCTCCGCACCCGGACCGTCCCGCACGACCAGCTGCTGCGCGACCTCGGCTATGTCGACGGCGACGTCGATGCCTCCGGGAAGACCGGCGTGCCCGGGGTGTGGGCCGCGGGGAACGTCGTCGACGCGCGGGCGACCGTGATCATCGCCGCGGCCCAGGGCGCGGCCGCGGCCGGGGCGCTGAACCACGACCTCGTCACCGAGGACGTCGAGCGGGCGGTCGGCGCACTGGGCGGCTTCTCCCCCGCCGCGGAACGCGCGGCCGCCGGGGCGCGCTAGCTCCCGGCGCCCCGGCGTGCCAGGCTCGGCGGATGCGTCCGACGCTCTACGAATTCGCCGGCGGCGACCCGGCGTTCCGCGCGCTGGCCACCGCCCACCACGAGCGCTGCCTGGCCGACCCGGAGTTGAACCACCCGTTCTCGAAGCAGGATCAGCACCCGCGGCACGTCGAGCGGCTCGCCTGGTACTGGGCCGAGGTCCTGGGTGGCCCGCCGCGGTTCTCCCGCGAGTGCAGCGACCACACGGCGATGCTCCGGATGCACGCCGGCAACGGCGACATGACCGACCTCGGCCGCCGGTTCGTCACGTGCTTCGTCCAGGCCGCGGACGACGCCGGCCTGCCCGCCGACCCGGAGTTCCGCGCCGCGCTGCGGGCGTACATGGAGTGGGCGGTGGCCGAGGTGCTCACGTATCCCGGCCCGCCCGCCGACGTCCCCGCCGGGCTGCCGGTGCCCCGCTGGTCGTGGACCGGGTTGCAGCCGTTGTAACGACCGGGGCCGCCGCCGCGTCTTGCAGGCGACGACCGGCTGTGGAGGTCCGTCGCCAGAGCCGGTCCGGGCCAGGTTCCCCCCACCTGCCCGGACCGGTTCGTCCACTCCGTCCGATGGCCGCGAGCACGGCGTCGCGAGCCGGGCGTGCCGACGCCGTGTTCCGAGCAGGACGTGCGGGCGCTGGTCAACCACATGGCCCGCGGCAACCTCAACTACATCGGTCTCCTCCGCGGAGCGACTCGCGAGGAATTTCTGCCCGGCGGGACGAAGACGCCCTCGGCGACGACCCCGTCACCGCGTACGCCGGCTCGGTCCGGGCCTGCGCCGCCGCCTTCGCCGAGGAAGGCGCGCTGGACCGCGTCGTCGACTACCCGCTCGGCACCGACGAGACCCTCGACCCGGACCTGGTCGCGTCGATCGACGAGGACTACGCCACGATCTTCGCGGGCTTGGGCCCGGGCATCTTCGCCGAGCCGCCGCCGATCCCGCCCGGCGCGTCCCGGCAGGAGCGGCTGCTCACGCGGTTCGGCCGCGCTCCTCGGCGAGCCGGCTGACCAGCTCGGTCAACGCCGGCCCCAACGGCCGATCGACGCGCACCGAGGCGTAACGGTCGCCGCGGGTCTCCCCGCGGTTGACGATCACCACCGGCTTGCCCGCCTTCGCCGCGTGGCGGACGAACCGCAGCCCCGACATCACGGTCAGGGACGAGCCGAGCACCAGCAGCGCCTCGGCGGCGTCGACCAACCCGAAGCACTGCTCGACCCGCGGCCGCGGCACGTTCTCGCCGAAGAACACGACGTCCGGCTTCAGCACGCCTTCGCAGGCCTCGCACGGGACCGGCCGGAAGCCGCGGACGACGTCGGCGGGCAGGTCGACGTCGCCGTCCGGGTTGATCCGGGTGGCCGCGCCGGTGAAGCCGGGGTTGGCCGCGCGCAGCCGCCGGTCGAGCTCCATCCGGGGGCTGGTGCGGTGGCAGTCCAGGCAGATGACGCGGTCCAGGCTGCCGTGCAGCTCGACGGCGTCCGCGGTGCCGGCCGCCTGGTGCAGGCCGTCGACGTTCTGCGTGATGACGCCGGAGACGTAACCGCCTTCGCGCAGGGCCGCCACGGCGCGGTGGCCGTCGTTGGGGTCGGCGCGGGCGATCGTGCGCCAGCCGAGGTGGCTGCGCGCCCAGTACCGCTGCCGCCCTTCGGCGCTGGTGACGAACTCCTCGTAGGTCATCGGCGTGTGCCGGCGCAGGCTGCCGCTCTCGCCGCGGTAGTCGGGAATCCCGGATTCGGTGGACAACCCGGCCCCGCTGAGCACGGCGACCCGCCCGCGCGCCACGACGCTCGTCAGCTCGTCGAGGCTGGACGTCCGCGGCAGCGGCGCGTCCGCCGACGTCCAGGAAAGGGTGGGCCGGGTACGCACCAAGCCAGGGTACGTGGGCCGGGGAGAACCGTCCCGAGCGCCGCGCGGACGGGTGACGCTGAGCGTCGACCGTGTCACATCCCGCTCATGGACCGGGGGTTGTGCGGTACACCGGAAGTTCGATTGGTGGGTTGCGGGCTGGGGTACGGCGATGGTCGACGAACCGGGGCACGAGCACGGCACGAAGGTGACGAACGAGGTGCCCGGCACCGTCGCCGGTTCCGTGGTGCAGGCAGGCTCGATCGGGCAGGTCGTACTGGCGCCCGCCGTGCCGCGGCAGAAACTGCCGGTGCCCCGCCAGCTGCCTCCGGCGGTGCGTGACTTCGCCGGGCGGGACGACCAGCTCGCCCGGCTGGACGACCTCCTGCTCGCCGACGAGGACCACCCGGCCGCCATGGTCATTTCGGCGCTGGACGGCACGGCCGGGGTCGGGAAGACGGCCCTGGCCGTGCAGTGGGCGCACCGGGTGGAACACCGCTTCCCCGACGGCACGCTGTTCGCCGATCTGCGCGGCTACGGCCCGAGCGCGCCGGTGCGCCCGGACCTCGTGCTCGCGTCGTTCCTCCACGTCCTGGGCGTCGAAGAGGACCGGATGCCCGCCGAGCTGGACGCCCAGGTCAGCGTCTACCGCTCGGTGCTCGCCGGCCGCCGGGTGCTGATCGTGCTGGACAACGCCGGCACCGCCGAGCAGGTCCGGCCGCTGCTGCCCGGCTCCCCCGGCTGTGTCGTGCTGGTCACCAGCCGGGCCAGCCTGACCGGGCTGCTCGTCGCCGAAGCCGCCAGCCAGGTCACCCTCGACCTGTTCACCCCGGACGAAGCCCGCGTGCTGCTCCGCCGGATCCTCGGGCCCGCGCGGGTCGCCGCCGAGCCCGGCGCCGTCGCCGACCTCGTCGAGGCGTGCGCGCGGCTGCCCCTCGCGCTGCGGATCGCCGCCACCCGCATCGCCACCCGCCGCCACACCAGCGTCGCCGAGGTCGTGGCGGACATCGCCGGCGGCGCGGACAGGTTGGACGTGTTGAGCAGCAGCGGAGACGAACGCAGTGCCGTGCGGAGTGTGTTCGACTGGTCGTACGCGCGGCTGCCGGCCGAGCACGCCGGCGTCTTCCGGCGGCTGGGCCTGCATCCCGGGGCCGAGTTCGGGGTGCCGGCCGCCGCGGCGGTGGCCGGGGTCGACGCCGCCACGGCGTACCGGGTGCTCGAAGCGCTGGCCGACGGGCACTTGGTCGAGTCCATCGGGGGCCGGCGCTACCGGTGCCACGACCTGCTGCACGCCTACGCGGCGCACCGCGCCGAACGAGACGACGACCCGGACAGCCGGCGCGAAGCCGTGTCCCGGCTCGTCACCTGGTACGCCCGCACCGCGCAGGCCGCCGACCGGCTGGTCTTCCCCGGCCTCGAAGCTCCGGCCATCGAGCTGCCCCCGGTGGGCCCGGACGTGCCGCTCGCCGACCGCGCCGAGGCCGTCGCGTGGCTGAACACCGAGCAGGTGAACCTGCTGGCGGTCCTGCGTTCGGCCAGCGCGCACCGGACCGCGGTCGTTCTGGCGGCGGCCGCGCGGTTCCTGAGCCTCCGCGAGCGCGCCCTGTGGTCGGTGCGCCTCGAAGCCGAGACCCTCGGCCTCCGTGCCGCGGAAGCGGCCGGGGATCGGGCCGCGGAGGCCTTCCTACTCGGTTTCCGCGGTGACACGCTCGCGGACCTGGGCCGCTGGGACGACGCCGAAGCCGACTTCGGCCGCCAGCTCGTGCTGGCGCGGGAACTCGGCGACGCCGTCCGGCAGCAGGTGGCCCTGACCGGTCTGGGGCAGATCCGCCTCCTGCAACAGCGCTATGCCGAGGCGCGGGATCACTACCTCGCGGCGTTGCCGCTGGCCCGGCGGGCGGGCCCGCGTCCGGAAGCCGTCGTGGAGTGCAATCTCAGCCGGATCAACGTGCGGCTGGGTGAGTTCGCACAGGCTCGCGTGCACGCCGAACGCGAGCTCGTGCTGCGCCGCGAGGCCGACGACGCGGTCGGCGAGGCCTACGCCCGGTGCGATGTGGCCATTGCGCTGCAAGGTCTCCAGGCCCACGACACGGCGCTCGAGTACACGACGTCAGCCATCGCGCAATACCGGGCGCTCGCGGGCACCGAGGCGCTGCTCGCCGAGGCCCTCGAGACGGCGGCGACCTCGCTCGAGCACACCGGAGAAGCGCTGAGCGCGGCAGACTGCCTCGAGGAGGCTGCCGCGCTCCTCGACCCCCTCGACGCGGAACGCGCCGAGACCCTGCGTGCCCGGGTCCGCGACCTGACGCCGTGACCTCACCCGCAGGTCGGGCAATCCGGCCGGGGTTCCTCGGGGCCGAGCGCGAAGCTGTCTTGCAGGGTGACGAGGTTGAACCCGTACTCGCAATTGGTCCGCAGCTTCGGCGCCCCGGTGATGAGGCTCAGCGTGGCGTGCGCGGCCAGCTGGCCCGCGACCCCGGCGGACACGGCGTTGGCCGCTTGGGGCCGGAAGTGCTCCGCCGCGGCCGGGAAGGTCCGCGGGGGCAGCGCCGCCCGGCGTTCCCGCTCCGCGACGCGGGCGCAGTCGTAGCACGGGCCCGCGCCCGGCGCGTACAGCCCGCAGTTGACCTGCGGACCGTGGTAGCCGCCGTGCACCCACGCCGTCCCGGTCTCCCGGCACGCCCGGTTGGTCCACGCGCGGATCTCCGGCGGCTCGTCCGCGGCCAGCAGCACCACGTCGTGGCCGATCGCCAGCGTCCGCAGCACCGCCGGGCCGTCGACGAGCAACCGCGCACCGGTGACCCGGACTTCGGAGTTCTGCGCCCGCAGCCGCTCGACGGCGGCCGCGACCTTGGGGCGGCCGAGGTCGCGTTCGGTGAACAGGATCTGCCGGTTGAGGTTGGACAGCTCGACCACGTCGGGTTCGACGCAGTGGACGTGCCCGACCCCGGACACGACCAGGGTCTGCGCGGCCGTGCAGCCGACACCGCCGATCCCGATCACGACGACCCGCGCCCCGCGCAGCAGCAGCTGGGTGTCCCAGCTCGTGCGGCGCGGCGTGCGGTCCATCCAGCGGAAGAGCGCCCGGCTCCGGCCGTAGCGCTCCCGCTCGGCGGCGCTGAGCCCGCCGGGGTCCGGCTCGCCGGCGTCTTCGACGTACCCGGCCCGGACCAGGTCGCCGATCGCCGCCCGGACGTCGGCGCCGGTCCGCTGCGGGTGGAGGTGGACGAGGCCGGCGACGACCTCGTCCGTGGTCCTCGAACCGTCGAGCAGCTCCAGCAGCGCCCACACCCATCCGCCGGGATCGCCGATGTCGGCGGCGATCCCGCGCACCACACCGCCGATCCGGATCCGATCGTTCCCGTGGCGGACCGGGAGGTGCTCGGGTTTGATCCTGGGTCGCCGCATGGCCGCTCCTCCTCGTCACTAGCTCTGCTGGGTCGGGTGGCTGAAAGTCGGTTCACGGTCCGCTTCAATGAATTCGATCATGACGTCGCACCTCCTTTCCGATCTGCGCACGGAGAACCGCGAGCTTCGCCGGAATACAGCCGCGCAACGGTTTCGGCTGGCCGGTGGATGCCGACATGTGCGCTCCGCTCGGTCGGTGCTCGACGGGACACCGGAAGCATGGAACCCGCTGCTGTCAACGACATGTCGGCGGCCGCGGCAAACCGGCAACACGCTCGTGTCGAACGTGACAAATCAATGTCAGCACTGGTCAGAGCGGTGGCGCGGGCGTGCGGGCGAATGCCAGACTCGGATTCGGCGAGGAGGATCAGCGATCCCGGGAGGGGGGAAAGCTGGCGGGATGGAGATCGCATTCGGAATTCTCGGGCAGACTACCCTGCGAATGCACGGGCAGTTGACCACCGAGTGGGGTTCGCTCAAGCTCCGCAGGGTGCTGGCCGCGCTGCTCACCGATCCCGGAGCGCGGATGGGAATGGCCACGCTGGCCGAGTGGGTCTGGTCGCTCGACGAGCCGGAACCGAATGATCCGGTGTCCACTTTCCGCACCTACTCCGCGCGCATCGGCAAGGCGATGCGCGAAGCCGGTGTGCCCGCGGCACTCCGCACCGCCGACGGCGCACTGCACCTCGAGGTGGAACGGTCCGCGATCGACTATTTCACCTTCGAAAAACTCATCGAAACGGCCCGGCGGCTGAGCAAAGAAGAAAACCACGAGGCCGCCTGCGAAGTGGCCACGAGCGCCCTGGCCCTCTGGCGGGGGCATCCGCTCGCGGACCTGACGTCCCAGCCCGCGCAGACCTGGCGGTACGCGGCGGTACACAACGCCTGGCTCCCGGCGAACCAGTTGCTGCTGGGCGAATTGATCGCGCTCGGGCGATGCGAAGCCGCACTGCAGAAACTCGACGAGCTCCAGCGGGAACACCGGACCGATCTCGGGCTGGCCCGGCGGCGCCTGCACGTGCTGCGCGAACTCGGCCGGATCGACGACATGGGCGCCTACCACATGTCCGTCCGCAAGCTGCTGGTCGCCGAGGACGATCGCGCCGCGGCCGCCGACCTCCTCGCCTACTACAATTCGCTGCTGCCGAACAAGATCTCCGCCTCGGCGCAACGCGGCGCGCGCAGTGCGGCTGAACGGCTGGCCTCGCTGCCCCGCCCCCGGCCCCCGTCGGATTCGGCCGTCACCTTGTTGCCGGCCTTGTCCCCCCGCGGCCGGTCGACCCTGCCGCCGGCCGCGGCCGGTTTCGTCGGCCACCACGACTTGCAGAAGACGCTCGACGGGCTGGCCCGCGACGCCGACGGGCGGTTCCGGCCCGGCGTGATCGTGCTGGACGGCTTGGCGGGCATCGGGAAGACCGCGCTGGCGGTGCACTGGGCGCACCGGCAGTACGGCAGGCTGACCGACAACGCGTTGTACCTGGACCTGCACGGCTTCGACGGCGGGCGGCCCGGCAAAGCCGAGGACGTGGTCGACGAGCTCCTCGACGCCTTCGACGTCCCCATCGCCCGCCTGCCGACCCCCGCCCGGCGGGCGACCAAGCTGCGGCAAATCCTTGCGCGGCAACGCACCCTGGTGGTGCTCGACAACGCGGCGAGCTCGGCGCACGTGCTGCCGTTGCTGGTCACCCTTTCCCCGAGCCTGCTGCTCGTCACGAGCCGCCAAGGTCTCACGGCGCTGGCGAGCCGCCACGGGGCGCGGCGCTGTTCGGTGACCCCGCTCAACGAGCTGCACGCCGTCGAGGTCCTGACCAACCGCGTCGGCCCGGGCGGCGCTGCCCAGCAGGAGCCGCTCGCGCGGATTTCCGCGTTGTGCGGTGGCGTTCCCTTGACTTTGCAATTGGTCGCCCACCACATCGAAAGCCGCCGCGGGGCCGCGCTGACCGAGCTCGCCGACGAACTCCGTGACCAGAGCAGGCTCCTGGACATCGGGGACGACGGAGACGACCCGCCGTCGAACATGCGCGCGGCGCTTTCGGTCACCTACAACGCTCTTCCCCGGGAGGCCCGCGACCTGCTCCGGTCGATCGGCCTCTCCCCGGCGCCGGAACTGACGCTGCCCGCGGCCGCCGCGCTGGCCGGGCGGGCGGCGAAAGAAGTCCGGCACGCGCTGGATGTCCTCGTCAGCACCCACTTCCTCACCCACACGGGCGCCCCCGGCCGCTACCGGGTGCACGACCTGCTCCGGACGTTCGCCCGCGAACTCGCCGAGGCGGAGGACGAAACCGAAGCCCGGGAACAGGCCGAACGCCGGCTGCTCAGTTACTACCTGCACGCCGGCTTCGACGCCGACCGCCTGCTGTTCCCGTTCCGCCCGCCGGTTCCGATGCTGCCCGTGCTCGACGGCGTTCCCGCGGCCGAATTCACTTCCGAAAGCGCGGCGGCCGCCTGGCTGCTGTCGGAGAAGAACAATTTCGACCGCCTCATTCCGTGGGCGGCCCAGCGGAATCACCACGAATACGCCTGGCGGCTCGCCCACCCCCTGTACGGCATTTACCGCAGGTATGGTTTCTATAGTGAATTGCGCGATGCGTACAGCGTTTCGGTAAATTCGACCCAAACGGTGGACAACCTCGAGGCCGAGGGCGCTACGCGGAGTGACCTCGGCCTGATTTGCCTCGCACTGGGCGAGCGAGACGCGGCGTTGCGGGAACTCCACCTCGCCGCCGCCATCGCGCAGCAGACGGGCGGCGCGGTCTGGATCGCCACGTCCCTCCTGCACCTGGGCACCTTCGAAGCCCACATCGGCAATGCGGACGACGCCGAAGCCATGTACCGGCGCGCCTTGGGCAAGCTGCGCGCCACCAGCAACCCCGGCATCGAATCGGCCATTCTGCACCGGCTCGCGGAAACCCTGCGTGAGCGCGACCGGCTCGACGAGGCACTGACCTTGTACCGCCGGGCCCTGGCGCTCAAGCAGGGCATCAGCAACCGCCACGGCGAAGCCGAGATCCTGGCCGAGCTGGCCGCCACGTTGTGCCGATTGGGGAACTACGAGGAAGCCCGGCGACACGGCTTGCACGCGCTGACGATCATCGAGCAGATCAACGACGTCGAAGCCGGCCCGCGCGCCTGCCTGGTCATGGCCGAGGTCAACCACCGGCAGGCACGCCACGCCGCAACGATCGCCTACGCGCGCCAGGCGGTGCGGCTGGCCATGCGCAACCACAACGCGATCGTCGAAGCCGAGGCGCTGCACATCCTCGGCCACGCGTTGCACGAAACCGGGCGCCTGGCCGCTGCCGAGGAAGGCTGGCTGGCCGCGACGGCGATTTACCTCGACCTGGGGAACCGCGAACGCGAACTGCACCTCCGGACGGACCTCGCGGTCCTTCGGGAAGGCCCGGCGGAGACGGATAAATACTCTCCAGTAATGTGAAAGAAACTTCGGGTTTCACTCGAAGTGACGATAAGTCGACGTTCTACTGGAAAGTAGGCGTCACTCCGTAGTGTCAGCCAACCTGATAGAAGTGGTCCGCAAGGCAGCTCGAACCACTGAGGGTAGGGGCCCGGATTCAGCACCCGGGTGAGGTCCCCTAATATGGTGATCACCGTCCTCCATTGAGGACAGTCGACACGGTCGAGCATCCCCCACTCGACCCTGTCGATCGAACGACAGAAAGCAAAGCAAGAATGAGCAAGTGCTTTTTCGCCGTGATCACCCTGGCGCTCGCCCTCCTTTTCACCGGGCCAGTCGCGGACAGTCAGAAGGATTATTGGAACCCCGACGACGTCACGGTGAGCGCTATCGCCTGATCCGCGGTCAGCGACCCGGCGGCGGGGCGGCGGCCGCACAGCCCCCGCCTCACCGCCGGACCCCCGTCCGGGCTCGTGGACTGCGCCGGATGCCGAGCGTGCTGGGGGCCTTGCGCAGCGTGCGGGTCACCGTATCCTCAAAGGGGACCGAGGCTTTGCCGGTGGGTCGTGGAGGGGTTGCTGTGCCTGAGCCTGTGCTGGTGTCCGTGGCCGCAGCCGCTGCGGGGAGAGCCGTGGTGGGGTTGTACAACCTGATCAAGGCCAAGTTCGCCGACGATCCCGACGCGTCGGCCGTCCTGTCCGCCGCGGAAGGGGCGGCGGAGGACTCACCTCAGGTGCGTGAGCTGGCCGAAACGCTCGCAGCGAAGCAGGCGGCGGATCCGGCGTTCGGTGAGCAGCTGCGTGCCGAGTGGGAACGGGCGGCGGGCCAGCACGCCGAGTCCGGCGGCGTGGCCAACCGGATCTCCGGCAGTGTCGGCGGCAACGTCGTGCAGGCGCGCGACATCGGCGGCGACATCAGCTTCTGACGCGGCCGGTCACCCGACGGGCCCGTCCCAGACCGACTCGTCGTCCACGAACGAACTCAGCAATGTGGTCAGCACCGGGTCGCCGCGGCCGTTCAGGGCGTCGGAGGCGATGCGGCGGGCCACGCCCGCCAGGAAATCGGCGATCTGGACGCGGGTGTCGGCGCGGGAGTCGACGAACCGCACGTCCGCCAGGCGCGGGCCGAGCGTGGCCTTGAGCTGGAGCACGCGCTCGGCCGTGAGAGCCAGCTGCTCGTCGTGCACCAGGGCGACCGCGGTGCCGTCGGCGCTCCAATGACGGACCGTGTGGACCACGGCGGGCACCAGCGGGTCGAGCACCGGCACCAGCCCCGGATCGCCGGCCAGCCGCGCGCGGTAGGCGGCCACGCGCTCGCGGCCGTCGCGGAACCGGGCGACGATCTCGCCGGCTTCGCCCGGGACGTCCGCCAGCGCACCGGCCAGCGCGAAGAACTCCTCCAGCGACGTCGTCACGCCGCGGCGGGGGTTCAGCCGCAGCACGCTGGTGAACGCCGTCAGGAAGTACTGCCAGCGGGCGGCGCCGAACGCGGCCGGGCCCGTGCGGTGAAGGGTGCGCGCCATCGCCTCCGTGCCGTTCTCGGCCAGCAGGGAGACCGCGGCGCGGACGGCGAAGAACGTCTTGTCGGTCAGGTGCACGTGCCCGCGGCCGGCGAGCGGGCCGTCCGGGGCGAGCAGCCATTCGAGCACCGCGCGGTGCTTGGCGCGCAGCAGGTGGTTGGCCTTGTACTCCTCGGCCGGTGAGCCGATGCGGGCACGGATCTCCCGCACGCACGCCGTCGCCTCGATTCCGGACATCCGGACGCCCGCATGGGCGAAGACGTCGGTCTCGCCCCCGAGCAGGTTCTCGCCCTCCGAACCCGACTCGTCGCAGGCGATCTCGCGCACCCGCCCGATCGTGCCAGAGCGCACCGGCCGCGGGCGATCGGATTACCCGGCCGCCCGTCACGGTTGGGCCACGGCGGCTAACGACCGCGGCGGATCCGCTGACTCGCGAAGAGCAGGGGGTTGCGGGAGGTGCCGATGGCCACGAACGAACGACCGGCCCGGCTCGCGTTGACGGCGGCCGTGGTCGTCCTCCTGCTGGGTGCCGCCGGAGTCCTGGCGCGGCAGCAGTTCTCCGGGACGGCGAAGGCGGACGCGGACGCGGGCGTCGCCGGGATCGAGGTCGTGGCGCCGGCCGGCACCCGGTTCTCGATCCGTCCGGCACCGGAGCCCGACGTCGCGGCCCCGCTGACCCGCCGGATCGGCGGCGGCGCCGACCTGAGCTTCGACGGCCCGCCGCCGCAGGTCCGGATCCCGGTGCCCGCCGCGCCGCCGCCGGGGTTCGCGCCCGTCGTCGTCACCGGGAACGGGACGCGGCTCATCCCCGCCACCTACGACGGCGCCACCCGGAGCATCGTCGCGGCGGTCGCCCGCCCCGGCGGCTTCTGGGGCGGGCTGCTCGACCTCGCCGCGCTGGGCCGCGACACCGAGGCAGCCCCGAAGCCGGACTGCGCCGGGCGCGCCGCGAGTTCCGGCGGGGTGACCGTCGACGTCGGCACGCCGGACCCGCGGGCGCCGGTGTGGGTCTGCGTGACCGCCGGGAACGGCCGCGCGAACATCACCCTGACCTCGAATTCGCGGGTTCCGTACCGGATCGTCGCGCCGCCGGGCTGGCCGGAACCGGGCACGCGTACCGCGGCGGCGGGCACGGCCGCCGTGCAGGTCCTCGGCCGCCCGCGGCAGCGCGAGCTGCTCTGGCCCGGCGCCGGCGTGACCTACGACGTCGCCTTCGGCCAGTTGCCGGCGACCCTCCGCGGCCAGGCCGATCCCGGGCCCGCCCTCGGGACGGCGCTCGCCACGGCGGCCCACCGCGCGGCCGTGCTGTTCGGCCTGGCCGACGGCACCGGGCCGGCGGCCGGGGTGCTGACCTGCGCCGCCGACGCCGGCGCCGCCCGGTACCCCCCGGACCGGCCCTTCGCCGAGGTCGCGGCCGGGGTGTGGACGGCGCTCGAGCCGTGCCACCCGGACGGCGGCGACGTCGTGCGCCGGCTCGTCGCCGCCGGGATCGGGCCGGTGACCAGCAGCTTCGCCGAGGCGAGCCCGACGTTCGAGGTGCCAGTGACCACCAGCCGCGCGCAGCGGTTCACGCAGACCGTCGACTACCGCCCGCGGGCCGCGACGGCCCGGGCGACCGGCACCTGCCCGGCGGTGTCGGCGGTGTCCGGCCGCCACGACGCCTACCGCTGCACGGCGGGCGGCGCCACGCACGACCCGTGTTTCGCCGGGCCCGGAACGCGGCCGCAGGTCTGGTGCCCGACTTCGGCGACCGAGGCCGTCCTGCTGACCTACTCGGGTGCGCTGCCGTCGCCACCCCAGGCCGGCGGAACGACCGGCCCCTTCCTGCTCGTGCTGGAGAACGGCCTGCAGTGCGCCGCCGTGGCCGCGCCGGACGTCCGGTACACCTGCTCGGACGGGCGGACCGTGCTGCACGGCGAGCCGGACACTTCGAGTCCGATGTGGACGATCGAGGCCCGGACCATCGCGAAGGCCTACGCCTGAGCCAGGGTGATCCTGCCGCCGGTGACCGTGACCGCCTTCTTCTCCAGGGGCTTCGACGCCGGGCCGGTCGCCACCGAACCGTCGGCGATCTTGAACTTGCTGCCGTGGCAGGGACAGTTGATGGTGCCGTCGGCGACGGCGTCGACCGTGCAGCCCTGGTGGGTGCAGATCGCCGAGAAGGCCGCGAACGTCCCCGCCGCCGGCTGGGTCACCACGACCTGCTTGTCCGCGAAGACCTTGCCGCCGCCGACCGGGACGTCCGCGGCCGCGCCGAGTTCGGTGCCGGCCGGTGCCGGGGCGGCCGACGTCCCGTTCGTGCTGCCGCCGTAGGTGCTGCAGCCGGCCGCCAGCCCGGCGCCGAAGACCGCCAGGGCCGTCCGGCGCGCGAGCACCGGGTCCACGTCGTCGTTGTGCAACGTTCCGTCCTCCGCAGGCTCAGAAGGTCAGGCCGGACTGGGTGAAGAACCACAGCGACGCGCTCAGCCAGAGCCCGACCAGCCCGGTGAAGGCCAGGCCGCCCAGCAGCGGAAGCGACCACGCCGGTGCGCCGTCCTTGCGCAGCAGGAGCATCTTCGCGACGAACACGCCGTAGAAGAAGCACCCGAGCAGGGAATGCAGCAGGACGCGCAGGTCGAACGCCTGGAACCCGAGCGCGTACAGGCAGTGCATCGCGACCGGGATCGAGACGAGGAAGGCCAGCCGTCCCGACCACCGGTGCACCGGCGCAACCCACGCGGGCGCGCCGCCGCCGAGCTTGCCGTACAGCGCCAGTGCCGAGACGAGCTGGACGAGGGCGAGCACGACGACGACCGTGGCGAGCCACGCCTTCACCGCCTGCGGCCCGGAGAAGCCCGCGACGTTCACCGCGACCCCGGTCGGCGTGTGCAGGCCGCCGTAGACACCGAGCGCCACCGAGACGGCCGCGCCGACCACCAGCGGCACGACGAGTGCGGCCGCGGCGCGGTGACCCGCCACCGGGGCGGCCATCAGAAGTCACCGGTCCCGGCCAGGCCGCTGATCGCCTCGGCGGTCACCGGGGCGCCGTCGACGGTCGCGGTGGCCGCGGCCGGGTCGAGCGGCGGAGCGGCCGAGGGGCCTTCGTCCGTCGTGAGGATGCCGACCTGGCTGCCGTCGGGCTGCACGATCCAGCCGACCTTCGCCGCCTTGCCCTTCACCTTCGGCGTCGCCCGGTAGAGGCCGGCGGGTTTCTTCGCCGTCGGCACCGAGAACCGGTAGGTCTTGCCCGCCGCCGTCACGGTTCCGGTGGCCGAACTGATGTCGAAGGTGCCCGTCAGGGTCGCGTCCGGGGCGCCCTTGAGGTCGAGCTTTCCGTCGACGGTCACGCCCTGGAGCCAGGCTTCGAGCTTCTTGCCGTCGCAGACGTAGGCGATGGCGTGGCCGTCGCGCGCCGACACCGCGATCGACGCGCCACCACCGGTCACCTTCCCGGCGTAGTCCGCTCGCGCGGGCACATCGGCCTTCGGCGATGCGGATGGCGGCGCCGTCGTCGCGGGCGGTGGCGCGGCCGTCGTGGTGCTCGCGGCGTTCGCGGACCCGGCGACCGTCGGCGCGCCGGTCCCGGTCGCCACGTTGGCGATGCTGATCCCGCCGGCGAGCAGCACCCCGCCGAGCAGTGTGCACAACGGCCCCGGATGTCTCATGGCCTTCCCCGCTTCTCCCGGTCCACCACCGTGTCCGCAACACGGACCTCGGGCCGAAACGGCTCAACGCTACGCGTCGAAAAGAGGTAATGCTTAGCCCGTGCACGTGGTTGACTGGCCGCATGCTCCCCTGGGACGGCGAACTCGCCGGACGGCTCGACCGGCACACCGTGACGTCCGCGTTGCTGCGCGGCAATCCCCTCGGCGACCCGCACGAGCGGCCGCTGTGGGTGTACGTCCCGCCCGGCTACGACGACGGCGACGAGCGGTACCCGGCGGTGTACGTCATCCAGGGCTACACCGGGCACCTGACCATGTGGGCCAACCGGACCCCGTTCCGCCAGCCGTTCGTGGAGACGGCCGACGCCATCTTCGCCGGCGGCGCGCCGGGCTGCATCGTGGTGTACGTCGACGCGTGGACCGCCTACGGCGGCTCGCAGTTCGTCGATTCGCCGGGCACCGGTCGCTACCACTCGTACCTGTGCGACGAGGTCGTGCCGTGGGTCGACGAGCACTACCGGACGCTGCCCGGCCGCGAATCCCGCGCCATCGCGGGCAAGTCGTCGGGCGGGTTCGGCGCGATGATCACGCCGATGCTGCGGCCGGACCTGTTCGGCGCGCTGGCGACGCACGCGGGCGACTCGCTCTACGAACTGTGTTACGTCCCCGACTTCGGCAAGGCGGTCCGCGCGCTGCGCGGGTACGACCAGGACATCCAGGCGTGGTGGGCGGATTTCCGCGGCCGGCCGGCGTTCACCCGGCCGGAAGACGCGGTCCTGCTGACCGTGCTCGGCGTTTCGGCGTGCTTCTCGGCGCGCGAGGACGGGACGCCGGAGCTGCCCTTCGACCCGCTGACCGGAGCACTGCGGCCGGAGCAGTGGCAGCGCTGGCTGGACTGGGACCCGGTCCGGATGGTGGCCGGCCGCGCGGAGGCCATCCGCTCCCTGCGCGCGGTGTGGATCGACGCGGGCACGAGCGACGAGTACTTCCTCGACATCGGCGCGGAGGCGTTCCGGGCGGAGGTGGCCGCGGCCGGCCTGCCGGACGACCGGGTGCGCTTCGAGCTGTTCGACGCCGGCCACGGCGGGATCGACTACCGGTACCCGCTTTCGCTGGCCTGGCTGGCGGAACGGCTGGCCCGGTGATGGTCACCGAGACCGAACTCGTCCTGGCCGGCGGGCGCACCCTGCACGTCCACGACACCGGCGGCCCAGCGCGGCTCACCGTCTTCTGGCACCACGGCACCCCCAATACCGGCGCTCCGCCCGGGCCGTTGCTGCCGCTCGCCCGGGAGCTCGGCGTCCGGTTCGTTTCCTACGATCGGCCCGGCTACCGCAACTCCACTCCCGTCCCGGAGCGGACCGTCGGGAACGCCGCCGAGTGCGTCGAAGCCGTGGCCGAGGCGCTCGGGATCGGCGAGTTCGCCCTCATGGGGCACTCCGGTGGCAGCTCGCACGCCCTCGCCTGCGCCGCCCTGCGGCCGGACCGGGTGCTCGCCGTCGCGAGCATGGCCGCCGTCGCGCCCTTCGACGCCGACGGGCTCGACTGGTTCAGGGGCATGGCCGCCGCCAGTGCCGCGTCGCTGCGGGCCGCCGGCGAAGGCCGGGCCGCCAAGGAAAAGTACGAGGCCGCCGCGGAATTCGATCCCGACGTCTTCACCGCCGAAGACTTCGCCGTGCTCCGCGGGTCCTGGTCGTGGCTGGACGAGGTGGTCCGCGCGGCGCTCGCCCACGGGCCCGGCGGGCTGATCGACGACGACCTCGCCTACGTCCGGCCGTGGGGCGCCGATCCCGCGCGGATCACCGCGCCCGTCCTGCTCCTGCACGGCGAGCAGGACCGGATGATCCCCGCCACGCACAGCGCGTGGCTCGCCGGGCGGTGCCCGCACGCCGAGTACCGGCCCGTGCCCGGCGCGGGCCACCTGTCCGTGCTGCGCCACGCCGCCGACGCCCTCGCCTGGCTCGCCGATCACGGCAGCAGGGCCACCGAAACGACCACGGGCACCAGGTAGAGCAGCGGGAACGCCAGGTGCGCGTACGACCGCGCCCGGGCGACGGTGATCAGCGCGCCGGTGAAGTACAGGACCAGGCCGATCGCCGCCGCGATGCCGATCGGCGTCCAGAAGAGCCCGGCGAGCAGGCCCGCCGCGCCGGCCGCCTTGGCCGTGCCCAGCAGGTTCCACCACGTCCGGGGCACGCCGTACTCGGTAATCGGCTCGACGACCCACTTCGCGCGGGCGAACATCGAGACGGCCGAGAAGCCGACCCAGGCCGCGGCGGCGATGGTGACGATCAGGTGAGCGGTGTGCATCGGGACTCCTCGGGGTTCGCGGCCCCGCCGTCGGGGTCCGTCACCCCCACGACTCCGCGGCCCGATCCGATGTGACAGCCCGGCGCGTGACGGCCGTCACTGCCGCCGGAAGTACGCCACGACCATCTCGACCAGCGCGTCGACGTCGGCGTCGACCATCGGCTCGCCGGTCATGCCCATCCGGTGCAGCAAGGCGCCGACCACGACGTCGACGAAGAACAGCACCCGGTGCTCCGGTTCGCCGAGTGCGTCTTCGAGCGCGAGCCGGTAGGGGTCCTGCAGCCGCGACGACAGCACCACGCGCAGCGCCGGATCGCTGACGGCGTCGCTGAACACGCCGGCGAACGCGTCGCCCACCCCGGGTTCGCCGATCTTCGCCGCCGCCCAGCGGATGACCGCGGTCAGCAGCTCCGCCCGGCTCCCCCCGGCCAGCGGCGCCGGACCGAACGCGTCCAGGAGGCAGTCCACGATCAGCTCGCCCTTGGACGGCCAGCGCCGGTAGATCGTCGTCTTGGCGACGCCGGCTGCCGCCGCGATGCGTTCGACGGTCGCGCGGGCGTAGCCGAGCTCGGCGACCGTGGTCAGCGTCGCGGCGAACACCACGTCGTGGAGGCCGGCGCGGGGCCGGCCCGGCGGCCGGGCGGAAGACGTCATGGCGGGAGCCTACCGGTTTTCGCTACCGTAGGTTTCGATACCTGGGGTGTCGAAACCAAGGAGCGATCATGACCGTGCAGCGTCCACCGGAGCCGGACTGGCTCGCGATGACCACCGAGGAGCTTCTGACCTACCGCGAGGCGGAGAACCGCTTCCGGGCGTCCGCCGCCGCGCGGGCGATCACCGGGGAACCGCACCCGGACACCGTGATCGAGTGGCGCGACCTGCCGCTGCCCGGCCGCGACCTGCCGGTCCGGGTGTACCGGCCGGCCGTGGACGACGGCAGCGCTTTGCGTCTGATCGTCCACGTCCACGGCGGCGGGTTCGTCGGCACGGCGGTGCAGAGCGACTGGGTAAACAGCCTGCTCGCCGCCCGGCTGCCCGCGGTCGTCGTCTCGGTCGAACACCGGCTCGTCGCCCCGGACCACCCGCTCCCGGACGCCGTCGACGACGGCTGGGACGCGCTCCGGCACCTCGTGCGGGAGGCCGGGGCCTGGGGCATCGACCCGGCACGGGTCGCCGTCTTCGGTGAAAGCTGCGGCGGGCTGATCAGCGCGGTGGCCGCGATCCGGGCCCGGGAGACCGGGCTGCCCTTGCGGGCCCAGGTGCTCGTCAACCCGGCGCTCGACGTGACCGAGGCGATGTTCGAATACCCGTCGGTCGCCGAGTACGCCGAGACGCCGACGCTCTCGGTGCCGGTGCTGCGCCTGTTCCAGCGGCTCGCCGTCCCGCCGGGTACCGACGCGGTGTCCCCGATGCAGGCCGAGCTGGGTGACCTGGCTCCGGCGCTCGTGGTGGTCCCGACGCACGACCCGCTGGCCGATCACGGCCGCCGGTACGCCGAGCGTCTCGAGAAGGCGGGCACGACGGTCCGGCTGTCCGAGTACGCCGGCGCCGGGCACGCCTTCCTCAGCATGCCGGGCCTGGTGCCGCAGGCGGAGGCCGCGGCGGAGGAGATCCTCGGCTTCCTCCGGACGTCCTTCGCGGACCCGGCATGACCGCGGCACCGATCGACGGCGCGACCCTGGACGGGGTGGCGGCCACCTGCCTGTGGACCCTGCGCAACCGGGCCGAGGAGTCGCGGCACCCGGGCTCGGCGTTCGCCGATCCGCTGGCCGAACGCCTCCAGCGCCGGATCTCCTACGACTACGCGCGGTTCGGCAAGCCGGACCAGATCCACCCGCTGCGCGCAGTCGCCCTGGACTTCGCGATCCGCGCCTACCTGGACCAGCATCCCGACGCCACGGTGGTCGCGCTCGGCGAGGGCCTGCAGACCACCTATTGGCGCTTGGGGCGGCCCGAGGTCCACTGGCTTTCGGTGGACCTGCCGCCGGTGGCCGACCTGCGCCGGCGCCTGCTCCCGCCCGAACCGCGGATGACCATGCTCGGCGCCTCGGCCCTCGACCGCTCTTGGCTGGACGTCCCCGACCCGGCGCGCGGCGTGTTCATCTCGGCCGAGGGGCTGTTCATGTACCTCGAGCGGGCGGAGGTGTTCGCGCTCATCGCCGACTGCGCCGCGCGGTTCCCCGGCGGGCAGCTGTTCTTCGACTCGATCCCGCCGTGGCTCAGCCGGCGGACGGTGCGCGGCAAGCGGATTTCGGACCGGGGCGAGCGGTCTTCCCAGCGAGGCGGGCGGATTTCGCGGCGGGGCGGGCGGGTTTCCCAGCGGGGCGGGCGCGTTTCGTGGCGGGGCTCGCGGGGGCGCCCCCCGTTTTCCACTCTACCGGCCGGCACCGACAATTCCGGCCTGCGGCTGTCGGACCGCTACACCGTCCCGCCGATGCCGTTCGGGCTGACCGTGTCCGAAGCGGCCCGGCTGCCCGGCCGGATCCCCGGGGTGGCCGCCGTCGAAGACGTGCAGCTGCCGCCCGGGCGGCGGGCTTGGCGGCCGGGCAGCCTGCGGAAGCTCGCCAACCTGCCCGGCTTGCGCGATCTGCGCCCGTCGATCAGCCTGGTGAGCTTCGCCGAGCCCGGCTGATCGTCGCGGCCGGTCGTGAGCGGTGCCCCGGAACCGGCGGCACCGCCCACGACCGGCAGCGTCCACTGTGGAGGGTCAGTGGGCCGGTAGCAGCGGCAGGAGTTCCTGGTGGCGGCCGGCCCGGCGCAGCACGGGTGAGCCGGGGCCGGCCGGGTCCCGGGCGCCGGTCCGCATGGAGATCAGGAAGCGCACGACTTCGTGCGGCCGCGGCAGGATGTCCTCGCCGCCGAGGTAGGACAGGACGATCATCTCCTCGCCGCACGCCGCCTCGACCGCGACCGCCCAGCCGTGCACCTCGTCCCACAACAGCGCCACATCCCGCTCCGGGAACCGGCGCAGCCGCCAGTCCACCGCCAGGTACGCCGACACCGGGACGTCGACGTCCACGGTGCAGGATTCCAGGCCGAAGCCGAGCGCGCGGGCCACCTCCCCCAGATACGCGCGCAGCCCGCGCTGGAACCAGAATTCGAGATCGGTGTCGATCAGGCCGGACACCCGTTTCCTTTCGCCACGTTCGACAAGACCGGCAACAGCCGCCACGTCATTGTCTTTCGCCACCGCGGCGGCTGCCGCGCTTCGTGCGTAGACCGTACCGACTTCGCGGACTTCGGCCCACCGCCGGACATCCACCCCGGCGGTTCGTGCAGCGACACGGCCGTCTGCACGTGCACAACTCCACTGTGGACGATCAAATCCGCAGGTGAAGACGTTTTCCGCAATTCCCGGAAAACCTCCCGGGTACACCAGGAGGAATGGTGGCCGCCGAAAGTTCAGCCGAACGCAGGAATCGGAACCCGGGTGCGCTCCAGATCCGCGAACAGATCGCCGAGGTCCTCGACGCGCGCCAGGACTTCGCCGGCAGTAAACCTCAGGTGCGTGACGTGCCGGCAGGCGCGGACCTCGTCCCAGGTGACCGGCGTCGACGCGGTCGGCTCGTCGCGCCCGCGCAGCGAGTACGGCGCCACCGTGGTCTTGAACGGGTTGTTCTGGCTCCAGTCGATGAAGACCTTGCCCGGGCGCAGGTTCTTCGCCATCCGCGCCACGACGAGGTCCGGCGTCTCGGCGGCGAGCCGCTCGGCCAGCGCTTTCGCGTACCGCGACGGCTCGCCGGCGTCGGTCGTCACGATGCCCGCGTACAGCTGCATGCCCTTGGAGCCGCTCGTCTTCGCCACCGGGGTCAGGCCGTCGCCGACGAGGACGTCGTAGAGGCGCTCGGCGACCCGGCAGCAGTCGACGACCGTCGCGCCGGGACCCGGGTCGAGGTCGAACACCAGCCGGTCCGGGGTGCTGCGCTCGTCGTCGCCGGGCCCGACGGTCCACTGGTGGACGTGCAGTTCCAGCGCGGCGAGGTTGGCGGCCCACACGAGCTCGGGCAGGTCGTCGATCAGCGGGTAGGTGACGATCTCCGGGTCCTTGCCCCGGCCGCCGACGGGCAGGCGCGCGGTGCGGACCCAGTCCGGGGCGTGCCGGGGGACGTTCTTCTCGAAGAAGGAGCCACCGGTGACACCGTCGGGGAACCGCACGAACGTCATCGCCCGGTCGCGCACGTGCGGCAGCAGCACCGGTGCGATCCGCGTGTAGTAGTCGAGCACCTCGCCCTTGGTGAAGCCGGTGCGCGGGTAGAGCACCTTCTCGAGGTTCGAGAGCGTCAGCTGCCGCTCGCCGACCCGCACGGTGATCCGGCTCCCCGCCACGGGGCCACCCTACCGCGGCGGGACGTGCCCGGAGACGACTCGCTCGACGAACCGCTCGGCGACCTCGCGCAGTTTGGTGTTCTCCCGCTGCGATTGCTCCACCAGCAGTGAGAAGGCGTCTTCGGCGCCGACCTGGCGGATCGCCATCAGCATGCCTTTGGCCTGGTCGATGACCGCGCGGGAGGTCAGCGCGGTGCGCAGGTGCTCGGCCGTGTCCCGGGCGTGCAGGTACCGGTGGTAGACGCGGAGGATCGCCTCCACCGCGGCCGTGTAGAGCTCGAGCAGCTGCGCTTCGACCTCCTCGAAGCCGTCGTCCTGCCGTCCGTAGCAGTTGACCGCGCCGGAGAACTGCTCGTCGGCCACCAGCGGAGCGGCGAGGAAGCTCCCGAAGCCCGCCTCCCGGGCGCCCCGGGCGAAGTCCGGCCAGGTTTCGAGCGCGTCGGACACCGTGGTGCGGACGATCTTGCCGCCCCGCATCGCCTCCAGGCAGGGGCCGTCGCCGATCCGGTACTGCTCGCCGTCGAGCTCGTCGATCACGGCGCTGGTGGCGGTCGCGGTGTGCGGCACTTCCCCGGTGACCAGGGTGACCGACGCCTCGTCGACGCCGGGGAGGGCGTGGCGCACCTGCAGGCAGACGTGCTGCAGCAGGATCCGGAAGTCGTCTTCTTCCCGCAGCACCGCGTTGAGGGCTTCCAGCGCCCCGGTGACCTCGTCGAACAACGGCGACGCCGGTGCGGTCTCCGGCCGTTCCATGGGTGCTCCTCCCGCTCGGCACGCGAAGTGCCTCCGGGTACCCACTTCGCCGCCGATCCATGTCCGCCGGGTCAGCGCGCGTGGCCGCCAGTACGCCCAGCTCATGCCGAGCCGCTCGGCCTCGGCCAGATCGGTGCACGGCGTCCTCGTCGGCGGCGCCGCCCCAGGTGCGGCCGAGCCACCGGTCCGCGCCGGCCACCCAGCCGGCGCCTTGGTGGGTGAATTCGAGCGGGGCGTAGTAGTGGATCGTGGCGATCAGGTTGCCGTCGTCGGGCACGTTCCGGAGGGGTTTACCGGCGACCCCGGATTGGTAATCACCGGCCATGTCGTCGGAACAGGCCTCGCCGGGCGGGCTGCCGCTGGACGGTGAGCTGGCCACGGTCGCCGCCCGGATGTCCGGGCTGCTGCTGTCGCGCGAAACCGTGGATTCGGTGCTGGAGCTGATCGTTTCACTGGCGGACACGACGATCACCGCAGCGGCCGGCGTGGGGGTCACCCTCGTCGACGCCGAGGGTGGCTTCGTCACGACGAGCGCGTCGGGCCCGCTGGTGCGGGAGGCCGACGCCCTGCAGTACGAGCTCGGCGAAGGCCCCTGCATGGCCGCGCTGGCCGGGTGCTCGCCGCAGCGGATCGACGACGTCGCCACCGAACGGCGGTGGCGCCGGTGGTGCGCCGCGGTCGCCGGCTCGGGGCTGCGGTCGGTCGTCACCGCCCCGATGGTCACCGACGACGGCTGCCACGGCGCCATCAAGATCTACGCGACGGCGCCCGGCGCCTTCGGGCCCGTCGACGAGCGGGCGCTGGTGTCCTTCGCCGACCGGGCGGCCGTGCTCGTCGCCAACGCCCGGGCTTCCGAGCGAGCCGGCCGGTTGAGCGAGCGGTTCAAGGACACGCTGCGCGACCGCGACCGGATCGCCATGGCGAAGGGTTTCCTGATGGGCCGGGACGGCCTCGGCGAGGAAGCCGCGTTCGACCGGCTGCTCTCGCTGGCCCGCACCCACGGCGGCAGCCCCGCCGAGGCCGCTGCCCGCCTCGTCGGCCCGGTGCCGCGGGAAGGGTGAGTGCATGCGTTTCCTGCCCGAGGACGAACAGCGGCGGCTGATCGCCTCCTGCTTCGCCCGGAGCGACCTGACGCTGGAACAGCTGTGGATGCGCTACTTCGCGCTCGGCGGCAGCCTGGGCCTGCTGGAGCTGGACGCCTACCTCAACGGGCTGGTGACGCTGCCCCGCGTCGATCGCGACATGGTCGCCCACGCCGTCAACGAGCGGCTCGACGAGGTGACCGGCCCGGCCCGCGCGCCCTACAGCCACTCGCTGCAGGACGCGAAACCGTTGCACGGTCCGCTGAAGGCGCTCGTCGACCTCCTCGAGGGCGCGCACCGCGCCCCGCCGGAGCGGCTCCCGGCGATCGTCGCCGAGGCGGGCCGCTCGCTCGACCTGACGATCGGCGTCTACCTGGCCGACTACGACCAGCGGACGCTCGTGCCGCTGCAGCCGGGTGCCGCGGAGCTCGACATCGAGAGCACGATCGGCGGCGACGTGTTCCGCCGCGCCGGGACCACCGTGACCCGCGACGGGACACTGTGGACGGTGCTGCTCGACGGCGTCGAGCGGCTCGGGGTCCTGGAGATCGTCCCGGCCGGCGATCCGGACGACCCGGCGCTGCGGGAGCAGTGCCGCTGGCTGGCCACGCTGCTGGGGCACCTCGTCACCATCACGACCCAGTACGGCGACGGCCTGGACCGCCGTCGCCGCCACCGGCGTCGTGGCTCCCCCGCCGAGCTGCTGTGGCAGAGCCTGCCACCGCTGACCGCGGCGACCGGCGACGTGGTCGTCGGGGTGAGCGTCCAGCCGGCGTACGACCTGTGCGGCACGGTGTTCGACTACGCGCTTTCGGAGGAGCGGGTGCAGCTGGCGATGTTCGACGCCGGCGCGCGCACCCGCGACGCGAACACGGCGGTCGTGACCGCGCTCGCCGCCTACCGGGCCGCCCGCCACGGCGGAGCTCCCCTCGGCGAGCAGTTCGCCGCGGTCGGGGCGGAGCTCGCCGGCCTGCCGCCCGTCGGCGGGGTGCTCGCCGAACTGGAGTTGAAGACGGGCGTGCTGCGCCTGCTGCACGCCGGGCGGCCGGCCACCCTGATCGTCCGCGACGGTTCGGTGTGCCCGGTCACGGGGCCGGTCGCGCCGCGGTTCGCCGAGTGCGGCGAGGTCACGGAGCTGCGGCTCGAACCGGGCGACCTGCTCGCGCTGTGCTCCTGCGGCGTCACCGAGACCGCGGACGGTGCCGGGGAGCCGTTCGGGCGTGAACGGATTGCGGAACGGCTCGGCCGGGACGCCGGGGAGCTGCCGCCGGAGATCGCCCGCCGGCTGACCCGCGCGGTGTTCGCCCACGGGGGCGGGGAGTTCCGGCAGGACGCCGGGGTGTTGCTCGCGCGGTGGATTCCGCGCTGAGCCCGGGTGGACCGGAGGCTGTCGCCAGAGACCGCCGCAGCGCACCGCAACCGACCGGCGGCCGACCTCGGGCCGTGGCTTCAGCAGGCGGTGTCGTGGACCTCGGCCGCCAGCAGCTCGCGGAGGGCGTCCGACAGGGAGGCGAACATCGGGACCACCGCCGCCAGCCCGGTGATCCGGAACAGCCGGGCCAGGGTCCGGCTGTTCGCCACCACGCCGAACCGCCGTCCCGCTGCGCCGGCCCGCTCGGCCGCGGCCGCCAGGGCCCGTGCTCCGGCCAAGCCGACGAAGGCCACCTGCGTGAGGTCCACCACGGTCGTCCCCGGTGGGGCCGCTCGCAGCTCACGATCGAGGATCGGCAGGGTCAGGGCGTCGATTTCGCCGGTGAGGGTGAGCACCAGGAAACCGGGGCGGTACTCCGTCCGGCGCGCGACCAGGGGCGCGGACCGGGTGGGGACCGGAATGGCAGGGGACACGGGTTCGGTTGGCCTTCCGCGCCGGCCGGGGCCGGCGACGCAGTGACGTGATCAAGGACGGGATCTTGATACCCAAACGCCCGTTCCGGAAACGCTCTCTTTCACGGCGAGACGCTCGTGAAGGCCGACCAGAGCCGTTCCGCGGCGTGGTGGGCCGGGGCGCCCGGCCGGATCTCGCGGAGGCCTTCCACGGGGGCCGTCACCTGGCCGCCGAGGTGCTCGACGAGGGCGACGGCCAGCTCGCGGACCTTGACGTTGAACTCCTGGCTGGCCCGGCGCAGCGTCTGCCAGGCCTCCTCCGGCGGGCACCGCCGGACCGCCATGATCGCGCCCTTAGCCTGCTCGATGGCGGCGCGGGAGGCCAGCAGGTCCAGCATCTGGTCGGGGTCGCCCGCGGTGGCGGTCTCGGCGACCACCAGCGTCATCTCGGTGAGCTTCGCGTACTGCCGCAGGACGGCCAGGGTTTCGGCACCCGGCGCCCGGTCGAGCGTCACCGACAGCACGAACGCGCCGTCCTCGTCCCAGTACCCGGGCAGCGCGACGGCACCGCGGACCACCGCGGTCGCCGGGCCGCCGTCGAACACGGTCTCGCGGGTCAGTTCCGGCCAGCGCTCGTCGCCGAAGAGGCGGTCCGCGGTGACCGGCTCGCCGGTGGCGTGCGCGAGCGGGACCGGCCCGCCGTGCGCCAGCTGGGCGGGGATCAGCTGCTCGGCGACCCCGGCGGTGGCCAGCACCCGCAGCGGCCGGTCGCCGCGCGAGACGGTCAGGCCCGCGCCGAGCAAGCCCGGCAGCTCGCCGGAGATGCGCTCGAGCAGCGCCTGCAGCAATTCGGCCAGCGGTCTCCAGCGATCCGCCGCGTTCATCAGTGTCTCGGTCACCCGAACCCTCCCACCGGTCGTGCTCCCCTTGATTTACCGCAAGCCGCGGAACTCCGCCTCCGACGCGGCCGGGATTTGTGGAACCGGCCACGCGGACAGGGGAATCGGCACGGCCGTCCGGGGTAATCCGATCACCCGGCTGCGCTCAGCAACGGTCGAGGAGTTCCTGCTCCCGCACCACCGGCAGCGACAGCGTCCGGTAGCCGACGTCGTCGAAGAGGACAGTGAGCTTGTCCTCCTCGACGGTCATCACGACACCGCGGCCCCACTCGGCGTGCCGGACGACGTGCTCCGCGCGGAACTCCCCCGCCTGCGGCGGATCCTCGGCCGTGGCACCGGCTTCGCAGGTGTCACAGTTGCCGCACGGCGTCGCCAGTTCCTCGCCGAAGTACCCGAGCAGGTACCGGCGGCGGCAGCCGGTGGTTTCCGCATACGCGCGCAGCATCTCCACCCGCGAGCGGACAAGTTCGGCTGCCCGCTCCGCCGCTTCGAGCGCCCGCCCGACGACGACGCCGGTGTCCGTGTCGCCGTCGGTGAGCGCGAACCGGCCGTCCGGCCCGGTCAGCACGTCGCCGCAGCGTTCGAGCAGGCCGAGGGCGCGGGTCCGCCGCGCGGACGGGCCGGGGACGGCCTCGGCGAGCGGCCCGCGGCCCAGCGGTCCCGGCCGCAGCGCGTCGACGACCGCCCGGAGCTCGGCCTCCGGCGGCGCGGACCGGGTGAGGAACCGTTGCCGCGCGAGGTCTTCCGGCCGGTAGCAGAGCAGCACCCGCGCCGGCTCGCCGTCGCGCCCGGCGCGGCCGATCTGCTGGTAGTACGTGTCGACCGAGTCCGGGACGGACGCGTGCACCACGAACCGCACGTCGGGTTTGTCGATGCCCATGCCGAACGCCGAGGTCGCCACCACGACGTCGGTCTCCCCCGCGGCGAACCGCTCGTGCACCGCGTCGCGGGCCGCGGCCTTCATCCCGCCGTGGTAGGCGAACGCGCGGACGCCGCGGGCGGACAGCGCCTCGGCGTAGTCCTCCGTCTCCCGGCGGCTCGCGGTGTAGAGCAGCCCGCTGCCGGCCATCGCCGCGACCCGGTCCACCACCGCCGCGCGCTTGGCGGCGTCTCCGGTGAACCTGGCGACCGCCAGGTTCAGGTTCGGCCGGTCGAAGCTCGCGATCACCCGCACCGGGTCCCGCAGGCCGAGCGCGGCGACGATGTCGTCGCGCACCGGGGCGGCCGCGGTGGCGGTGAGGGCGATCACCGGCGGCCGTCCGAGCCGGTCGACCACCGGGGCCAGGCGCAGGTAGTCGGGCCGGAAGTCGTGCCCCCACGCCGAAACGCAGTGGGCCTCGTCGACGACGAACAGCGACACGCCCGCCTCCGCCAGCCCGGCGACGACCTCGTCCTTCGCGAGCTGCTCCGGCGACAGGAAGACGTACTCGGCCGTGCCGCCCCGGATCGCGGCCCACACCCGGTCCCGCTCGCCCGCCGACTGCCGCGAGTCGAGGGCCACCGCGTCCGGCACGGCCGCGGCGTCCAGGCCGTCGATCTGGTCGCGCTGCAGGGCCAGCAACGGCGACACGATCACCGTCGGGCCCGCCAGCACCAGGGCGGGCACCTGGTAGATCGCCGATTTGCCGGCGCCGGTGGGCAGCACCGCCAGCACGTCCCGCCCGTCGCTCGCCGCGCCCATCGCCTCGGTCTGCTCGGCGGACAGCTCGGCCCAGCCGAAGCGCTCCGCGGCCAGCCGGCGCAGCTCGGCCACCTTCCCGTTGCTCATGGCGGCAGGGCTACCCCGGACGGTGCCGGGCAACCCCCGACCCGAACGAGCGGTTTACCCGGCGGCGCGTCCGGGGTAGCCGAACGGTGATCCGAGGAGGCGCCATGACCCACCGGTGGTCCCGATGATGTTCAGCGAAGTCGTCGTCGCCGGGCAGATCGCCCGTGACCTGGTGATCGAGGTGCCGGATGCGCCCGATGCGGACGCGTCGGCGCCCGTGAAGCACCGGCAGGAACTGCTCGGCGGGAAAGGCGCGAATCAGGCCGTGGCGCTGAGCCAGCTCGGGATGCCGGTGTCGCTGGTCGGCGTCGTCGGCCGCGACCGCACCGGGGACGCGCTGCTGGCCCAGGCCCGGGCCGACCGGATCGGCACCTCGCACGTGATCCGCCGTCCGGGCACCGAGACGGCGTTGCTGATCGACGTCGTCGACGACCACGGCCGCCGCCGCTACCTCGAGCACGTCCCGGAGGGGACGCTGCTGACCGAGAACGACGTCTTCGCCGCGTCCGCCCCGATCTCGGCCGCCGCCTCGCTCATCGTGCAGCTGCAGCAGCCCGCACCGGTGGCCCTGCTGGCGGCCCGGCTGGCCCACACCGCGGGCACCCGGGTCGTGCTCGACGGGGCGCCGGAGTCCGACACGCTGACGGCGGACCTGCTCGCCCTCGCCGACGTCGTGCGCGCCGACGGCCACGAAGCCGAGCTCCTCACCGGGCAGGCGGTGGCCGACGTCGCCGCGGCCGCGCGCGCCGCGGCGGACCTCCGGCGGCGGGGGCCGTCGCTGGTCGTGCTGGAGGTGTCCGGGCAGGGCAACCTGTTCGCCGGCCCGGAGGGCACGTGGTTCGTCCCGGACGTCGAGACCGACGTCGTCGACCCGACGGGCGCCGGGGACGCGCTGGTCGCCACCCTGACCGCGGCGCTCACCCGCCGCCGCCCCCTGGAGACGGCGGCGAGCCTGGCGGTGGCCGCCGCCGCGGCGACGACCGGGCACGCGGGCGGACGGCCGCACCTGTCGCGGGCCGAGCTCGACCGGTTGCAGCCGCGGGAGCTGGAGACCGTCCGGGCTTGATGTCCTAGAGGCCCGGCAGCCTCTGCTGGAGTCCCAGCAGCACGGAGAACGGGTCGCCGCGCTCGGCCAGGCGGGCCGGGACGTCCCGGATCGTCCAGCGGTCCGGCGCGAGATCCGGGTCGTCCAGCTCGTCCCACTCCAGCGGGACCGAAACCGGCGCACCCGGCCGCGGCCGGACGCTGTAGGGCGCGACCAGCGTCTTGTTCAGCACGTTCTGCGTGTAGTCGAGCCGGGCGCGGCCGCGGCGCTTGTCCTTCGTCCAGGCCCAGCTGACCAGGTCCGGCAGCACGCGGCCGATCGTGCGGGACACCGTCTCCGCCCAGGTGCGGGTCTGCTCGAACGAGCAGTGCGGCGCGATCGGCACCCAGACCTGGATGCCGCGCTGCCCGGTCACCTTGGGCCGGCCGGTGAGGCCGAGGTGCTCGAGCGCCGTGCGGTGCAGCCGCGCCAGCTCCAGGACCTCTTCGAACGTCGTCTCCGAGCCCGGGTCGATGTCGAACAGCACCCATGTGGGGTGGTCGACGTCGGCGGCGCGGGACGTCCAGGCGTGCAGTTCCAGGGCGCCGTAGTTCGCCAGCCACGCCAAGGTCGCGACGCTGTCCGCGACGACGTAGCGCCGGCTCTCCCCCGGGTCGGCGCGTTCGTTGCGCCAGGTCGTCAGCCAGCCGGGCGCGTGCTGCGGGACTTCCTTCTGCCAGAACCCCGGTTCGGTGACGCCCTGCGGGAACCGGTGGGTGTTGAGCGGGCGGCCGGCCAGGTACGGCAGCATCGCCGGCCCGACCGTGGCGTAGTACCGGATCAGGTCCCGCTTGGTGACCCCGCCCCGCGGCCCGGGGAAGAGCACCTTGTCCAGGTTGGTCAGGGCGAGCTCGCGGCCCGCCACCGACCACCGGCCCTTGCCGCCCAGGGCGTCGAGCGCGGCCAGCTCGTCCTCGGTCGGGGCCTGCCAGCCGCCGACGGCCTCCTCCGCTTCCGCGGCCGGGCGGTCGCCGTGCCACAGGGCGTCGGGTGCGGCCGCGACTTCGTCGTTGGTGCGGCCGCTCTTCACCGAGCGCGGGTGGTCTTCGGCGTCCCAGCCGGGCCGCGCGTGCTCGTCCTGCTTGTGCAGGAGGAACCACTGGTCCTTCTCCCCGCGGCTGGTGCGGACCAGCACGAACCGCCCGGCCAGCTTCTCGCCTTCCAGGTCGAAGTGCAGCGTCCCGGCCTCGATCGCGGCCGCCGGGTCGGCCTCGACCGGCCGCCAGACGCCGTGGTCCCAGACGATGACGTCCCCGCCGCCGTATTCACCGCGCGGGATGACGCCCTCGAACCCGGCGTACTCGATCGGGTGATCTTCGACGTGCACGGCCAGCCGGCGGGCCTTGGGGTCCAGCGTCGGCCCCTTCGGCACCGCCCAGCTGACCAGCACACCGCCGAGCTCCAGCCGGAAGTCGTAGTGCAGCCGGCGCGCCCGGTGCCGCTGCACCACGAACCGGTGACCGTCCGGGCCGGCCGCGGCCCCGCCGGCCGGTTCCGCGGTCCGGTCGAAGTCGCGCATCTCCTGGTAGCGCCGCAGTTTGCGGGCCGGGTCTGCTGCCATGCCCCGGGAGTACCCACTCAGTCCGGTGCCGACCAGGGCGGGTTCTTCTTCGCCAGCTCCTCGTACTCGGCGACCTCCTGGGGCGTCGGGTCGAGGCCGGCTTCTTCGGCGAATTCCTCCGGGTCGGTGTCGTCGCCGGGCTCGGTCACGTCAGCCTCCCAGCGCGCCGCGGATCAGGTCGCGGGCGCGGTCCATGATCGCCGCGGGCGGGCCCAGCAGCAGGTTCGCCTTCGCGCTCTCGACACCGGGGTGCGGCCGCGTCGGCCCGACCGCTTCGGCCACCTTGGCGGTCGCGGCCATCGCGCGCAGCCGCTCCGGCGGGCGGTGGGCCCGCAGCAGCGGGAACTCCTCGCGCTCCTCGTGCTCGGCGTGCGCGAGGACGTCTTCGCGCAGCTGGACGAGCAGGGTGTCGAAGCCGTCGGCTTCCGGGCCCATCTTCTGCAGGGTGGCCAGCAGTTCCTTGGCCCGGTGCTCCTCGCCCAGCCGCGCGTCGACGACGGGTTCCGCCGCGGGCTCGAGGTCGCGGATCTCGGGGTGCACGACCAGTTCCTCCGCCGTCTCGTGCACGGCCAGCAGCCGCACGAGGTCGTGGAACAGGTCCCGACGGCGCTCGCCTTCCGCGGTTTCCAGCGCGGCGAACAGCTCGCGGATCTCCCGGTGCTGCCGCTGCAGCAACTCGATGACGTCCTCGTCGTGCTCCGCCATGAACGGCCTCCTCCGTGCTCGTTGCTCGGTCGGAAGCGGCGTTCCCCGTCCCGGTCGGGTTACTCGTCGCGGCGGGCGACTGTGAGCCACAGCGCGCCGGCGACGGTCGCGACGAAGCCGGCGAGGGTCCACCAGGACCACCCGCCGAAGAAGGCGACGACGAGCCCGACGGCGAGCAGCACGCCCCCGCCGATCGAGGCGGTGTCTTCCTGCCCGGCGCGGGCGGTGAAGGCCATCAGCTCGCCCGCCCGTCGACGGCGGCCACCACGAGCGCGGCGCACCGCGCCACGGTCAGGCCTCTTTCCTTCGCCATGGAGACCAGGGCGGCGTGCGCGGCCGGGCGGCTGAGCCCTTGTGCGGCAAGGACTTCCAACGCCAGGCCGACGACGTCGGTGGCGGGCGGGGTGGCGGTGCGCAGGGGCATCGGAAGACCTCCGGCTCGGTCGGCGGCGCAACGAACGCGACCGGATACCCCGCCGCGCCGGGTTTCACACCCCTACCGAACCCGGTGGGGTGACGGGCGTTCAACTCCCGGCGAGCCCTCTTGCGGCGACGGGACCGGCAGGGCTGCCTCCCCACGCGCTCACCCGGCGGCGAGCCACACCGCGGTGTCCGGCGGCACCCGGCCGTCTTCGAGCGGCCCGCTCGCCAGCAGCACCCGCGCGTCCCCGGGCAGCTCGCACGGCTCCCCCGCCAGGTTCACCACACAGCCGAACCCCGGCTCCCGCGCGAACCACAACACCCCCTCCGGCGCGGGCGACCACGTCATCGTCCCGTCGCCCAGGGCCGGGTGCTCCCGGCGCATCGCGAGCGCCGCGCGGTACAGGCCGAGCATCGAGCCCGGGTCGCCGGCCTGGGCCTCGGCCGTCCGCGTCCGCCACCCGGCCGGCTGCGGCAGCCACGGCGGCACACCGTCGCCGGTGAAGCCGAACGGCGGTTCCGTGCCCGACCACGGCAGCGGGACCCGGCAGCCGTCGCGGCCGCGGCGGGTCCGGCCGGACCGCTCCCAGGTCGGGTCGGCCAGCACCGCCTCCGGCAGGTCCTCGACCTCCGCCAGGCCCAGCTCCTCGCCCTGGTACAGGTACGCGCCCCCGGGCAGCGCCAGCATCAGCAGCAGCGCCGCCCGGGCCCGCCGCGTTCCGAGCGGGCCGCCGCCGAAGCGGGTGACGTGCCGGACCACGTCGTGGTTCGACAGCACCCACGTCGCCGGCGCGCCGACCGCGTGCAGGGCCGCCACCGTCCCGTCGATCACCTCACGCAGCGCGGCCGCGTCCCAGGCGCAGCGCAGGAAGTCGAAGTTGAACGCCGTGTGCAGCTCGTCCGGGCGGACGTAACGGGCGAGCCGGTCCGGGCGGTCGACCCACGCTTCGGCGACGAACACGCGGTCCGGGCCGAACTCGGCCGCGACCCGCCGCCACGACCGGTAGATCTCGTGCACGCCGTCGCGGTCCCAGTGCGGGTGGCGGCTGCGGTCGGGCGGCGCCACGATCCCCTCGTCGTCGACGCCGAGGTCGGGGAACTGCGGGTCCTTGAGCAGGCCGTGGGCGACGTCGATGCGGACGCCGTCGACCCCGCGGCCGAACCAGAACCGCAGCAGGTCCTCGAAGTCGGCGCGGACCTCCGGGTGGTCCCAGTGCAGGTCCGGCTGCTCCGGCGCGAACAGGTGCAGGTACCACTCGCCGTCGGGCACGCGGGTCCAGGCCGGCCCGCCGAAGACGCTGCGCCAGTCGTTCGGCGGCTCCTCGCCGCGGCCGGGCCGGAAGTGGTAACGCGCGCGTTCGGGCGAGCCGGGGCCCGCGGCCAGCGCGGCGCGGAACCACCGGTGCCGGTCCGAAGTGTGGTTCGGGACGACGTCGATCACGACGCGCAGCCCGAGCCGGTGCGCCTCGGTGATCAGCGCGACGGCGTCGTCGTCGGTGCCGAACAGCGGGTCCACGGACCGGTGGTCCTCGACGTCGTAGCCGCCGTCGACCATCGGCGAGCGGTACCAGGGCGTGGTCCACACGGCGTCGACACCGAGGTCGGCCAGGTAGCCCAAGCGGGACCGGAGACCGGCGAGATCGCCGGTGCCGTCGCCGTCTGCGTCGGCGAAGCTGCGGACGTACACCTCGTAGACCACGGCATCGCGCCACCAGTCGTCCATGGTTCCGAGTATCTACGCTGGGGGCGTGACCGACGCGTGGGAATGGGATCCGTCCCTCTATTCGGGCAGTGCGGCGTACTACGCGCGAGGACGAGCGGCCTATCCCGCCGAGCTCGCCACCGCCTTCGCCGAAGAACTCGGCTTGGACGGAACGGGACGGCTGCTCGACGTCGGCTGCGGGCCGGGGTCGCTGACCCTCCTACTGGCCGGGTTGTTCGAGGAAGCCGTCGGGCTCGACGCCGACGGAGACATGCTCGCCGAGGCGAGCCGGCTCGCGGCGGGCGCCGGGAACTGCCGGTGGGTGCACCGGCGTGCGGAGGAGCTGCCGGCCGGGCTGGGGCGGTTCCGGCTGGTCACCTTCGCGCAGTCGTTCCACTGGTTCGACCGGCCCCGCGTCGCCGCCGCGGTGCGCGGGATGCTGGCGCCGGACGGGGTTTGCGCCCACGTGCACGCGTCGACGCACGAGTCCGTGCACCCGGCGATCGAGGAACTGGTGCGCGAGTACCTCGGTCCGGTGCGGCGCGCCGGACGCGGGACGTTGCCGGCCGGCACGCCCGGCAACGAGGCGGACGTCTACCGCGCGGCGGGCTTCCACGGGCCGCGGCGGTTCGAGGTGCCGGGCCGGATCGTGACCCGGACGGCCGACGAGGTCGTCGCCGGGGTGTTTTCGCTGTCGAGTTCGGCCCCGCACCTGTTCGGCGACCGGCGGGCCGGGTTCGAGGCGGACCTGCGGCGGCGGCTGGCCCCGGCGGAGACGTTCACCGTGCGGCTGCGCGAGATCGCCGTCGACCTGTGGTTCACCAGGGGTTGTTGAAGTCCTCGTCCTCTTCGACGGCGGCCCGGGGCCGGCGGGCGGACCGCGGTTCGCCGCGCACCGGCGGCGCCGGCTGCGGTGCCGGTTCGAAGCCGGCGGAGTAGGCCTCGGCGTCGAAGGCGGACGCCGGTTCGGCGTGCGACCGGTCGGTGCTCCAGCCGGACTTCGTCTTGCGCTGAGCCATTTCGCGGACGTGCTGGACGTACCGCTCGGCCGCCTGGACCTGCTTGGTCATGTACTCCTGGGAGCGGGCCTTGATCTCCTCGCCCTGCTGTTCGCGCAGGGCACGGCGATCGGCCTGTTCGCGCACGAGGCCGTCGAGCTCGGCCTTCATGCCGGCGATGTCGGTCATGCGTCCTCCTACCAGGTCCGGGCGGACGGCGGGTCTTCGTCGTCGAGGGAGCCGATGATCCGCCGCCCCGGCTCGCCGAGGTTGTCGAAGACGGCACCTTCGATGCGGTAGGCGGGGGCGCGGCGTTCGGTGTCGCCCCCGCCGCCCTGGGCGCCGCCCATGGCGCCCATGCCGGGCATGCCGGCCATCGAGGAGCCGGACGCGCCGGACGGCCCGGTGGCGCCGGCCGCCGACGCGAAGGCGGGCTGCGGCGAGGCGGGGACCGCACCGGTGTGGGCGCCGCCGGAGACGGGCGAATCGCCGAGGCCGGCGGGTTCGAAGCCGGCGCCCGAGAAGCCGGGGCCGCCGTGGGAGCCGCCGCCGATGCCGGCCGGGTGGGCGCCGCCACCGCCGCCGCCGTGCGAGCCGCCGGGGGAACTGTCGCCGCCCGGGGTGCCCGAGTCGCCGCCGGCGTGGTGCGAGCCGTCGCCGCCGGGCGAGGTCGGGTCGCCGAAGCTGCCGCCGTGGGTGCCGTCGCCGGCGGCGCGGTGCTCGCCTCCGCCGGGCGAGCTCGAATCGCCGAAGGTGCTGCCGTGCGAATCGTCACCGCCGTCGCGGGGTGCGAGGTCCTCGAGGGTTCCGCGGTGGGTGGGCAGGTCGTCGAGGCGCTTCTCCGGCGTGTCACCGAGGGCGCCGGCCGGCTTGTCGTCCTCGCCCAGGGTGTACGTGGTCGGGGTGCCCTTGCCGTCGTCGACCGTGACCACCGTGGGGCCGTCCGGGCCGTCGGGGCGCTCGGCCGTGATCTCGAGTTCGCCGTCGCGGATGTGGATCTTGCCGTCCGGGCCCGGGCGGTACGTGTCGGTGTCCGTCCCTTGTGGACCGTCGGCCGGCTTGCCGTCGGACCAGTCGAGCTTGAAGTCCTTCGGGTCGCCCGGTCCGTCGCCGACCTTGATGTCCATCTTGCCGTCGTGGTCCGGCTCGGTCATCTCGAAGGTCTTGTCGCCCTGCTTGACCTTGAGGACGTCCCGCTCGTCGTCGCCCTGGTCGTCGCCGAGGAGGCCGTCCGGCTTGCCGTCCGGATCCGTCTCGATGCCCGGGCCGCCGAACTCCTTCAGCGCGTCCGCGGCCTTCTTCTTCGCGTCCTCCGCGGCTTGCTCGGCCGCCGCCTTGCCGTCGTCGCCCGAACCCGATTCCGAGCCCGAACCCGAGCCGCCGCCCGCACCGTCGCCGGACTCCGTTTCGATGCCCGGGCCGCTGAACTCCTTCAGCGCGTCCGCGGCCTTCTTCTTGGCCGCTTCCGCAGCCGCGGCCGCGGCGTCCTGGCCGCTGTCGGACGGCGGTGGCACCGAAGACGGTGTCGTGCTGTCGGATCCCGGCCCGCCACCCGAACCCGAGCCGCCGCCCGAACCCGAACCGCCGCCCGAGCCGAGCCCGGCGCCGGCTCCGGAATCGGTCTCGATGCCCGGGCCGCTGAACTGCTTCAACGCGTCCGCGGCCTTCTGCTTCGCCGCCTCGGCCTCCTGGGCCGCTTGCTGCTTGGCCGCCTCCGCCGCCGCGGCCGCGCCGTCGTCCTGGCCGCCCGCCGAGCCCGAACCACCGCCGCCCGAGCCGCCGGACGGCGTCGACGTGTCGGGGATCGGCGGCACCGAACCGCCGCCGGACCCGGAGCCACCGCCTGCACCCGAGCCGCTGCCGCCGCCCGCGCCGCTCGGCAGGTCGACCCCCGAGCCGCCGCCGGCGCCGGAACCGCCACCCGGCGCCCCGGACCCCGAGCCCGTCTCGGGGATCGGCGGCACCGCGCCGCCGGAACCCGATCCGCCCGAGCCGGCGCCACCGCCGGGCACACCCGCGCCCGAGCCACCGCTCCCGGCGCCACCCGAGCCCGCACCGGAACCACCGCCGGAGCCGCCCCCGAACCCGGAGCCGCCCGTGCCCGCACCGGAACCACCGGGGCCGCCACCGGCGCCCCCGGCCGTCCCGGCACCACCGGTCGAACCCGGCCCGCCGGGCAGCGAAACGCCCTCGAACTCGTTCCGGATCCCGCCCATCACCTTGTCGAGCGCGTCGTACGCCTGGTCGACCAGGTCCTTCGTGTCCTTGCAGGTCTTCACGAAGCCCTGGTACAGCCGGTCCCACATGTCCGGGTTGAACTGGTTCTGCACCCACTGCTTGGCCAGGTCCTGGCCGTGCTTCTTGATCTCGTCGCCGTCGCAGCAGCCTTGGTCGTTGAGCGTCTTGACCAGGTTGGTCCCGAAGTTGAGGTCCATCCAGCCCGCGATCTGGGCGAGGTCCTGCTCGTTGCCGTGCTCGCCGTTGGCGACGGCGACGACCTTCTGCGCCATCGTGTAGTCGGCCTTGCCGACCAGATCGGTGTACATCCCGATCACCGCGTCGGCCTTGCCCTTGCACAGCTGGAACACCGTGGTGGCCGTGTTCAGCGTCGCCTCGCTCGCGTTGCCGAGCGTCTGGGACAGCTTCGCCGCCTTGGGCTGGATCTTGTCGTTGTAGGTGTCCGACGCGGCGTCGGCACCCGCGCCGCTCCAGCTGCCGAACAGCGTGCCCAGCTGGGAGCCGGTGTCCTCCAGCGTCCGGTCGACCGTCTCCGAGCCGCGCTTGAAGTGCCCGGCGTCGGCGACGAAGTCCGCGAAGCTGATCCCGCGCTGCTCGTCGAACGGCGTGCGGATGTCCTTGTCGAGGTCGAGCGCGCGGGTGTTGCCGCGGCAGTCGGCCGGGATCTTCGCCAGCAGCGACCCGAACGTCTCGAACAGCTTGAGCGCGGGCGCGGCCGCGTCGAAGATCTCGTCGGACGTCTTCGTCCCGGAGCCGGCGCCCCCGTCCTCGGCGGCCGCGGGCGGCTTCGTCTCGTCGAGCTTCTTCTTGCCGTCGTCGACGGCCTTCTTCTCCTGGTCCTCGTTGTAGCTGTTCTGGTCGCCGCTCTTCTTCGCCTTGTCGTAGGCGTCGTCGACCGACTGGCCGGCGAACAGCGGGTTCGCGTTGAACGCGTGCGCGTACTTCTCTGCTTCCTGCCGCTTCTGCTTGATCTCGTCCGGCTCCTGGTCGGCCAGGAACGGCGGCGGTGGCGGGTTTTCCCGCAGCCAGCTGCTGATCAGCGCGCTCTTCTGCGCCGGCGGCACGCTCGGGTCGTCCAGGACCGCCTTGACGTCGGACCACTTCTTCTTGTCGGCCATCAGAGCGAGCCCCCGGCGTTCGTGATCGCGCCCGCCTGGTTCTCTTCGTTGGCGCCGTAGCTCGACCCGGCGGTGCCGAGGTTCGTGCCGAACGAGCCGAGGGTGCTGCTGTAGCCGGAGACCGCGGCCCACAGCGCCTGCGCGCCGGCGGTGTACTTGGTCGCGTGGGCACCGTGCGCCCGGCCGAACTTCTCCGCCGTGACCTGTGCCGTCTGCAGGTCCGGGTTGTCGTCCAGCAGGTGTTCCGCCAGGTCCCCGATGGTCTTGGACGCCGCCGACAACGCTTCGGTCGTCGCGGTGTACCCCCCGCCGCTCATTTCCGCGCCTCTCCTGAAGATCCTCGAGTTCCCAGTGCTTCCGCCAGCACGGCCGCCACGGACCTCACGTCGGTGAACCGGTCGAGCCGGTCCAGGTCGATCGTCACCCCGTAATAGACCTCCAGCGCCGCCAGCAGCTTGATCCGGCCCTTCGAGTCGATGCCCAGCTCCTCCAGGGGTGCCTCGGGCTCGACGAGAGCCGGGTCGAGCCGGAAGGTGTCGCAGACGACCTTCGTGACCTCGGCGCGGTGATCACCCACAGTCGTCACCATAACGTGCCTTCGCGGCGGACCGGGCGACTTTGCCGCTCGATGTGCGCGGAAGTCCACCGGAAGGGACCAGACGTACCGCCCGCAGCGTCAGACCGTGTTCGCGGGAGACCGCGCGCAGCACCGCCCGGGTGACCTCCCGGTCGTCGGCGTCGGCTCCGCGCACCCGCTCGGCCACCACCACCGCGCCCTCGCCGCCGGCGTCCGAGACGCCGAACGCGGCGACGCGGTCGCGGCGGACCGCGGGGTGGGCCTCCCCCGCCGCCGCCTCGATGTCCTGCGGGTGGAAGTTGCGGCCGTCGATGACGATCAGGTCCTTGAGCCGCCCGGTGACGTACAGGTCGCCGCGGTGGACGACGCCGAGGTCGCCGGTGCGCAGCCAGCCGCCGAGGCCGTCGAGCTCGGCCCCGAACGCGGCGGCGTCGCCGCGGCCCCAGTAGCCGTCCGCGACGTTCGGGCCGTGCACCCAGATCTCGCCGACCAGGCCTTCGGGCTGCTCCCGGCCGTCCTGGACGATCCGGACCAGCTGCCCGACGGGACGGCCGACCGAGACGAGTTCCTGGCCGCCGTCGGTTTCGACGGCCCGGCCCTGGGCGAGGGCTTCGCGGTCGAACACCGCGCCACGCGGCCCCTCCTCGCCCGCGCTGGCGACGTACACGGTGGCTTCGGCGAGCCCGTAGGACGGCCGGTGCGCCGCCCGCGGGAAGCCGCGCGGCCCGAACACCTCGTGGAACCGCTCGATCGTGCCCGGCCGGACGGGTTCGCTGCCGTTCAGCGCGACCCGCACGTCCGAGAGGTCGACGTCTTCGCCGGTGTCGGCGTCGGCGGCGAGGTCGTAGGCGAAGTTCGGGGCGGCGGTGAACACCGCGGGGTAGTCCGCCAGCTGCCGCAGCCACCGCCCCGGCCGGTGCACGAACTCGGCCGGGGCCATGAACACCGTCCGGCCACCGGAGAAGACCGGCAGGCACAGCAGCTGGATCAGGCCCATGTCGTGGAAGAACGGGATCCAGCCGGCGCACGTGGTGCCCTCGTCGACCTGGTAGGCGAGACTGCCCTGCCAGCAGGCGGCGACGATCGCGCGGTGCGGGATCACCGCACCGGCGGGCTCGCGCGTCGAGCCGGACGTGTACTGCAGGTAGGCCGGGCTGTCCGGGGTCACCGGCACCGGGTCGGCGCCCGGCCCGGTGAGGGCGTCGACCACCACGACGTGCTCGTGCGCGGGCAGGCGCGCCACCTCGGCCGACGACGTCAGCCAGAGCCGGGCGCCGGAATCGGCCAGGACGCCGGCGAGCCGGTCGGCCTGCGCGGGGTTCGCGGGCACCATCAGCGGGACGGCGATCAGCCCGGCGGCCAGTGCGCCGAAGAAAGCGAGGGGGTAGGCGAGTTCCTGGCCGGCGAGGATCGCCACGCGCTCCCCCGGCGTGGCCACCCGGCGCAGCTCGCCGGCCACCACGCGGACCCGGGCGGCGAACTCCGCCCACGTCAGCGTGTGTTCCGCGCCGTGGGCGTGGTCCTGGTGGGTGAACAGCGGCCGGTCGTCATCGGCGCGGGCGAACAGCAGCTCCACGATCGAGGTGCGCAGCACGGCCTCGGGCACGGTCGCCGGTGCGGTCGGACGAGGCACGCTGCGCAACCTACCGGCCCTCCGAAACCGGGTTCACCCCCGGGGCGAGCGCGGGTACGGTCGCAGACCATGGCCGTACCGGAAGCGCTGGTCTCCGCACTCGCGGACGAAGACCGGCTGCAGCTCTTCGCCCGCATCTGCACCGCCCCCGAGGGCATCGAGGCGGCCCACGCCCCGGCCAAGCTCGTCAAGCGGCTCGTCGGCGCGGGGCTCGTCGCCGAGGCCGGCGGCCGCTACCGTGCCGTGCCGGCGGTGTTCCGCGACGCGCTCGCCAAGGCTCCGGTCGACCCGCTCGACACGCTCTTCCGCCACGGGCGGCTCGTCTCGATCCCGCACTCGGGCCGTCGGCGGCAGCTGCTGCTCGACTACCTGGCCGAGCGCTTCGAGCCGGGCCGGCTCTACACCGAGCAGGACGTCCGCGAGAAGCTGTCGATGGTCCACGACGACCACGCGACGCTGCGCCGCTACCTCGTCGACGAAGGTCTCCTGCAGCGCAGCAACGACGGTGGCGCCTACGGCCGTCCCTCGGAAGCCCGCGCCGCCGGCTGAGTCGCCGGGAGGCCGAACAGCGCGAGGACGCCCGGATCGGCGAACACGACGTTGTGCGCGATCCGCCCGTCCCGCACGGTGAGCACCTGCAGGGTGTGCAGCCGGAACACGCCGGTGTCGTCGCGGCAGTACGCCACGAGCGCGGGACGTCCGTTGGCGGCCGTGCGCGTCAGGCGCCACTCCGGGCCGCGCATCCCGAACAGGCGGTCCATGAACCGGCCGTAGTCCGCGCGGCCGTGGAACCACAGCGGCACCGGCGGCATCTCCATCACGACGTCGTCGGTGAGCAGTTCGACGAGGCCGGCGACGTCGGCGCGTTCGAACGCGCGCACATAGCGGTCGAGCGCCGCTTCGACCGCGGCGTCGTCCGGTTCGGGCACCTCCTCCGCCGTCAGGTCGCCGAGTCCCGCGCGGGCGCGCTGCAGGGCGCTGTTGACCGCGGCCGGCGACGTGTCGAGGAAGCCGGCCACCTCCGCCGCGCTGAACTCCAGGACGTCCCGCAGGATCAGCACCGCGCGCTGTTTCGGCGGCAGCGTCTGCATCGCCGCCAGCAGCGCCAGCCGAAGGGTGCCGCGGCGGGCGAGGCGGTGGCCCGGGTCGTCGAGAAGGGCGTCCGGGAAGGGATGCAGCCAGGGGATTTCGAACGACGGCGTCAGCGGCGCGCCCGGGTCGTCGCCCGGGCCGCCGAGCCCGGACGGCAACGGCCGCCGGGCGCGCCCTTCCAGCGCGGTGAGGCAGGCGTTGGTGGCGATCCGGTAGAGCCAGGTGCGCACCGAGGCGCGGGCGGGGTCGTAGCCGTCCCACGCCTTCCAGGCGCGGACCAGCGTCTCCTGCACCAGGTCTTCGGCTTCGTGGACCGAGCCGAGCATGCGGTAGCAGTGCGCCAGCAGCTCACGCCGGTGCGGTTCGGTGCGCGTCGCGAAGTCCTGCATCGTTCTCCCGTCGCCCGCGGCTTCCGGTGGGTGTACCGGCGCGGCCGCCGGAACTCATCGGTCCGGCGGGAGAAGATTGTCTTACCGGTCGTCGAAGTCCTCCGGCCGCAGGCCGTCGAGCTCGGCGCGGAACCGCTCGACCTCGGCTTCGGTGTCGAGCACGTCGGCGGCCGGCCCCTCGGTCTCCTGCTCGACCTCGAGCTGCACGGACGCGACGTCCAGCACCTCTTCGGCGACGCGGATGGGTGCGCCCTGGCGCAGGCCGAGCGCGACCGCGTCGCTGGGCCGGGCCGACACGCGGGTGCCGGAGGCGAGCACGAGGTCGGCGTAGAAGATGCCGTCCCGCACCTCGGTCAGCTCGACGGCCGCGAGGCCCTGGCCGAACGCGGCGAGGACGTCGCCGAGCAGCTCGATGGTGCCGGGGCGCGGCTGCGCGATCTGTTCCCGCGCGCGCACGAGGGCCTCGGCCTCGCCGTACCCGATCATGATCGCCAGCCAGCGGCGTGCGCCCTCCGGCTCGCGCAGCAGCATCAGGGGCGCCTCACCGGGCACCGGGACGGCCATCCCCACCACTTCGATCGGGATCACGCTGACCACCGCACCCTCCGTGTCGTGGGACTGCTCCGCGCGCGTAATACCCACAACCGGGGGTTCACAACCCGATCCGGGCGGGGCGTTTTCCCGGGCGGGCTCTTCTCGGCTGCGGACTCCGCTCCGGAGCCTTGCCCGGCCACCGCGGCCGCTGGCACCGTCGGAGCGTGGAGCCGACGATTTCGCGCAGGGTGACCGTTTCCGCCGATCCGGGCACGGTGTGGTCGTGGGTCACCGACCTGCCGCGGATGGGCGAGCTGAGCCCGGAGAACGTCGGCGGCCGGTGGCTGGACGGCACCGGGCCGGCCCTCGGCGCGCGGTTCCGCGGCCGCAACCGCAACGGCGAGCTGCAGTGGTGGACGCGGGTGCGGGTGGTGGCGTTCGAGCCGGGCCGCCGGTTCGCCTTCGACGTGCGGACGCCGTTCGGCTCGCGGGTCTCGCGGTGGGAGTACGTGCTGGCGCCGGCCGCCGACGGCTGCGTCGTCACCGAGAACTGGTACCGGATCGGCAGCTGGGTGGTGCGGAAGTTCATGGGGCCGCGGGTCACCGGCCGCGCCGACCGCCCCGGGTACAACGTCCGGTCGATCGAACACACCCTCGCGGCGCTGCAGGCCCGTGCCGAGGAGCGCGCCGCCGCCTGAGTCTCTTGTTGAAACCCAGTCGGTCCAGCTAGGTTGCTTTATTGAACCTAGGAGGACCATGACCCCCGCCCCGCCGAAGCCCGGCCTCGTGCTGCTCGTCGTCTCGACGGCCGCGTTCCTGGCGAGCCTGGACACGTTCATCGTCACGATCGCCTTCCCCGGCATCCGGGCCGCGTTCCCCGGCGACGACCTGGCGACCCTGTCGTGGGTGCTCAACGGCTACACGGTGCTGTTCGCCGCCTGCCTCGCCCCGGCCGGGCGCCTGGCCGACCGCTACGGCCGCCGCCGGCTGTTCCTCGCCGGCGTCGCGGTGTTCACCCTCGCGTCGGCCGCCTGCGCGGCCGCGCCCTCGATCCCCGTGCTGATCGGCTTCCGCGCGGTGCAGGCGATCGGTGCCGCGCTCGTCATGCCGACGTCGCTGGCCCTGTTGCTGACGGCGTTCCCGCCGCACCGGCGGCCCTTCGCGGTCGGGGTCTGGGCGTCGGTGGGCGCGGCGGCCGCGGCGCTCGGCCCGCCGGTCGGCGGCCTGCTCGTCGAGGCGTCCTGGCGCTGGGTGTTCCTGGTGAACCTGCCCATCTGCGCGGTGACGCTGCTGGCCGGGCCGCGGGTGCTGCGCGAGTCGCGGGACACGTCGACCGGCGTCCCGGACGTCCTGGGTGCGGCGGGGCTGCTCGTGGGTGTCGGAGCGCTGGCGTACGCGCTGGTCGAGGCGTCCGACCGCGGCTGGGGCGCGCAGCCGGTGCTGCTGGCGTTCGCGGTGGCCGCCGTCGCGCTGGCCTGGGTCCCGCTGCGCTCGGCGCGGCACCCGGTACCGGTGCTGGACCTCCCCGCGCTGCGCGTGCCGACGCTGTGGCTGGCCTGCCTGACCACCGGGGTGTTCGCGGCCGGGTTCGCGGCGATGCTGTTCGGCAACGTGCTGTTCCTGACCTCGATCTGGCACGACTCGATCCTGGTGGCCGGGCTGTCCCTCGCCCCGGGCCCGCTGGTGGTGGTCGGGGTGTCGATCCTCGGCGGCCGGTTCGTGCACCGCTTCGGGCCCGGCCCGGTGGTCGCCCTCGGCGGTGTCGCGTTCGGCGCCGGCGTGCTGATCTGGGTGCTGCGCATGGGATCGACGCCGGACTACGCGGCGTCGATGCTGCCCGGCCAGCTGCTGACCGGCCTCGGCGTCGGGCTGATCCTGCCGAGCCTGTCGGGGGTGGTGGGCACGGTCCTGCCGCCGCCCCGCTGGGGCGCGGGCTCGTCGATGGTGAACACGGCCCGGCAGATCGGCACGGTCCTGGGCACCGCGGTGCTCGTCGCGATCTTCGCGGGAACGCCGGACCTCGCGGACTTCCGCCGCGGCTGGCTGATGATCCTGACCACGGCGGCCCTCACCGGCGCGGGCGGGATCCTCGTCGCCGTGCGCCGGCGGACCGACCACTACGCCGAGCCCCAGGCCTCGTCCAGCACCGCGAGCCCGGCGTCGATGCTGTCCAAGGGGATCGAGCCGTAGCCGAGAACCACGCCCTGGCGCGGGAAACCGCCGCAGAGGTCGGACAGCGTCTGGATCGCCGCCCCGGCCGCGGCCGCGCGGGCCGCGATCGGGTCCAGGTCCGCCTCGGTATCGGCCAGCGCACACAGGTGGAGGCCCGCCGCCGACGGCACCGGGCTGAGCCGGCCCGCGAAAACCCGTTCCAGGGTCGTCGTGATGCGCTCGTGGCGGTCCGCGTAGACCTTCGTCGCCCGGCGGAGGTGGCGGGCGAACAGGCCTTCGTCGATGAACCCCGCCAGCGCGGCCTGAGCGGGCAGATCGCCGTGCCAGCCCGAGAGCTGCCGGGCGTGGTGCAACGCGTCGCGCAGGGACGCCGGCGCGATCAGGAAACCCAGGCGCAGCATGGGAAGCAGCGTCTTCGAGAACGATCCGACGTAGGCCACCCGGTCGTCGCGGTCCAGGCTCTGCAGGGGCTCCAGCGGCCGGTCGGAAAACCGGAATTCGCTGTCGTAGTCGTCCTCGACGACGACAGCGCCGGCGCGCTCGGCCCACGCCAGCAACGCCGTGCGCCGGGCGAGGGACATCGGCGTGCCGAGCGGGAACTGGTGCGAGGGCGTGACGTACACGAGCTTCGTGCGCGGCGGCAGCGCAGCGACGTCGAGGCCTTCGCCGTCCACCGGCACTCCGACGACTTCGGCGCCGTGCGAGGCGAACAGCAGCCTGGCCATCCGGTAACCCGGCTCTTCGACGGCGACCCGGTCGCCTGGTTCGAGCAGCACCCGGGCGAGCAGGTCGAGGGCCTGCTGGGCGCCCTGGGTGACGAGCACGTCGTCGGCGCCGGCGCGCACCGAGCGGGAGACGCCGACGTGCCGGGCGATCGCCGCGCGCAGCCCGGGGTGGCCGCCGGGTTCGGCGTAGTGGGCGAACCCGGCGGTGTCGCGGAGTTCCCGCGCGAGCAGGCGCCGCCAGGTCTCCAGGGGGAACAGCGCGGCGTCGGGGATGCCGACGCGGAAGTCGAACACCGGGTCGGGCGGCGCGGCGGCCGGGGGCGGGAGCGATCGCCACACCGCTTTCGGCTGCGGCCCGCGTGCCGAGGGAGCCCGGCGTGGCTTCGGGGCCGGGAGTTCCGCGCAGACGTACGTGCCGGCACCGACGCGACCGGTGAGGAAGCCGTCGGCGGTGAGGCGGTCGTAGGCGACCGCGACGGTGTTGCGCGAGACGGCCAGGCGCCGGGCCAGTTCCCGGGTCGGCGGCAGCCGCTCCCCCGCACGCAGCCTGCCGTCGAGGACGGCGTCGCGCAGCTGGCGGTAGATGCGGACGCTGAGGTCGCCGCGGCCGGCCAGGCTGACGTGGAAGTCCATCCGGCGAGCCTATATTGGCCCATTCCGATGGTCGAGAATTGGATCTGGGACCGAGCCAAGTTCCGCTCTACCGTTCTTGCCATGACAGCGCTTCTCGAACGTCCGAAGACCCGGCCGGCCGGGCGCCTGCTCGCCGCCGCGCAGCTGGTCGCCTCGCTCGGCGACGGCGCGTTCCTGACCTGCTCGGTCCTGTTCTTCACGCGGATCGCCGGGCTGACCCCGGCGCAGGTGGGGCTCGGGCTCACGCTCGGGTGGGCGGTGGGCTCGGTCGCGGGCGTGCCGCTCGGGCACCTGGCCGACCGCCACGGCGCCCGCGGCTCGGCGGTGCTGCTGGCCCTGGCGACGGCCACGTCGATCCTCGCGTTCCTCGTCGTCCGCTCGCCGCCGGCGTTCGTCCTCGCCGCGTGCCTCTACGGCAGCTGCCAGACGGGGCTGGCCGCGGTCCGCCAGGCGTTGCTGGCCGCCCTCGCCGACCCGGAGCGGCGCACGCGCGTCCGGGCCCACCTGCAGTCCGCGGGCAACGCGGGCCTCGCCGTCGGCGCCGGACTCGGTGGCCTCGCGCTGTCGGCCGACACGGCTTCGGCGTACCTGACGGTCTTCGTCCTCGACGCGGCGGCCTTCGTCGTGACGGCGGTGCTGTTGCACGCACTCCCGGCGGTCCCCCGGACGTCCGCGCGTCCGGGAGCGCCGAGGTCCGCTGTGCTGCGCGACCGGCCGTACGCGCTGGTGACGCTGCTCAACGCGGTCCTGCTGCTGCGCATGCCGCTGCTGAGCGTCGCGATCCCGCTGTGGATCGTCGAACGCACCGCGGCGCCGGGCTGGACGGTGTCGGCGTTGTTCGTGCTGAACACGGTCGTGGTGGTGGTCCTGCAGGTCCGCGTGGCCGGCCGGCTGACCTCGCTCGATTCGGCGGCGCGGATGGTGCTCAGGTCGGGCGTGGTGCTGCTGGCATCGTGCGTCGCGTTCGCGCTGTCGGCACTGGGGACGTCACCGGCGGTGGCGTTCGGGGTGCTCGTGGCCGGGGCGCTGGTGCAGGTGCTCGGCGAGATGCTGCAGTCGGCGGGCTCGTGGGAGATCGGCTTCGCGCTGGCCCCGGCGGACAAGCAGGGCGAGTACCAGGGCTTCTTCGGCAGCGGCATCTCGGTGGCGCGCGCGCTCGGCCCGGTCCTGCTGAGCACGGTGGTGATCGGCTGGGGCATCCCGGGCTGGCTCCTGCTGGGCGCGGTGTTCCTGGGCGCGGGCTGGGCGATGGGCCCGGCGGTCCGCTGGGCCGCCGCGACCCGCCCGGCACCTCACTGAGCCCCGCGCTACTCGCTGACCTGGGCCGCCGCGGTCTGGTGCAGCGCGAGGTCCTGGCCCGCGGCGGCATCGTCGGCCCAGGCGCCCGATTCCGCCGTCCACGTCCGGCCGGCGAAGCTCACCTTGTCCACGCCCAGCGCCTCCGCGCGGGCGACCAGCCAGGTCGCGTACGTCCAGCCCTGCCCCGCCGGGTGGGGGCCGCTCAACCCGGCCGTGCCCAGCTCCTCCGTCGCCGCCGCGGCGAGGTCCGCGGGGGCCGCCAAGGTCAGGTTGCGGCAGGTCAGGGCGGCCGGGAACTGGCCGTTGAACGCCGCGGCCATCGCGCGGGACTGCGGCTCCCACTGCGCGTACGCGTCCGGGACGCCCGACCGCTGGACCGCCTGCGCGGCCTCGGTGATCGGCAGCGTCTCCCAGTTCGGCAACTTCTCGAGCTTCTCGTAGAACTCCGTCGCCGCGTAGACCGGGTCGCGCAGCTGGGCGATCGTGCCCCAGCCCTGGCTCGGCCGCTGCTGGAACAGCCCGACCGAGTCGCGGTCACCGCCCTCGAGGTTGCGCAGCTTCGACTCCTGCAACGCCGTCGCCAGCGCGACCGTCGCCGCGTGCGCCGGCAGCCCCATCTTGGTGCCCACGGCCGAGATCGTCGCCGCGTTGTTCATCTGCTCCGGGGTGAACGTGTACGCGGTCGCGTTGTCCCCCGGCAGCGCCACCGTGCACCCCGGCGTCTTCACCGAGCCGCGCGTGTACGCCACCACGACGACGATCGCCGCGACCAGCACGACGACCGCACCCAGGACCATGGCCACCTTCAGGCCACAACCGCGCACCCTGCCTCCCCATCACCCGTTCGCACCAGTCTGCCAAACGGAGGACGCGGTACCCCGGGTGCGGGTTCAGTCGGCGGGGCCGAGGAAGATCGGGTTGGACATCGCCACCATCGCGTTCGGCACCGTGGTGTTCGGGCCACCGGACGGGCGACGGACCTCGACGCGCACCCACCGGCTGTAGCGGGGGTAGGTCGTCCAGGTGACCGTGGCCGCGCCCGAGTCGCCGATCGGCTCGCTGTGTTCCGGGCCGAGCTGGTCGAGGAACGTCACCGTGGTCCCCGGGACGCCGGCCACGACGGCCTTGACGGTCACCGGGGTTCCGGTGCCCGCGGCGAGCCGCTCGCCGATGCCCGCGCTCCGGCCGCCGCCGGAGACGGTGAAGTCCAGCTGGACCGACGCCGATTCCGCCAGCCACGAACGGCCCGCTTTCAACCCGGCCAGGAGTTCCCGGCGGCGCAGCCGGTCGGCGAGCACGACGGTGTGCGGCAGGGCCACGCGCTGGTCCGGGTTGTGCGCGTCGGAGTCGCCGATCGCCGGGATGAAGCGGCCGCCGCGCAGCAGCCCGTCCCAGTGGATGACGCTCGCCTCGTCGTCCTGCGTCCAGGGGCCGTTCCAGACCTCGACCAGGTCGGCGAGCTCGTAGGCGAATTCGTAGGTGCAGCCGAAGCAGTTGGCGAACGGGTGCGCCGCGGTGACCAGGCCGCCGGCGCGGTGCACCTGCTCGGTGAAGCGCCGGAAGTCCCGCGGGTCGGCCGCGCGGTAGCGCCAGTCGATCCAGGTGCCGGCGGGCAGGCCGATCGCGGGCCAGTGCCCGGACCGGGTCGTCACCTCTTCGCCGTTGAGGATCAGCAGGTCGTCGGTCGCGTGGTCGCCCCAGACCAGCTGCGAGCTGGAGGTGTTGTGGTCGGTGGAGACGATGAAGTCCAGGCCGGCGGCACGCGCGTCGGCGACGAGCTGCTCCGGCGTCCGCCGCCCGTCGGAGTGGACGGTGTGGAGGTGGCCGTCGCCGCGGTACCAGGCGCGGCCCCGGTCCCGGGCCGGAGCGGTTTCCGGGGCCGGGTTCGGTTTGAACGGCGCGCCGTCGGGGCCGAAGGTGAGCGTGATGTCCACGCGGTAGTGCAGCCCCTGCGGCGCGACGGTGTACGGGCCGAGGACGACGTGCCACCGGCCGGGCTTGATCGGGCCGGCGAGGTAACCGGGCGTGGCTTCGGACGCGCTGATCGAGAAGCGGTCGCGGAAGCCGCCGGACCAGCCGCGGAAGCCGCGCGCGTTGCCGACGTCGTGCCCTTCGGGGCCGAAGATGCCGATGTCGCAGGCGTTCCCCCGGGTGCCGGCCGGCACCGGCGGCTTGTCGTAGGAGTAGACGACGTCGATCTGCCGGACCCCCCGCGGAACGTCGACGGGCAGGTAGTACCAGTCCGGCACGTCCGGTTCCAGCGTGCCGGTGACGGTCTGCGTCCGGCTGGTCCCACCCGGCTGACCGGCGAATGCCACGCCGGGCAGCATCCCCGCGGCCGCCGCCACCCCACCGGCCCGCAACAGCGTCCGGCGGCTGAAGTCGTTCATGCGCACCTCCGCATCGGACGCTAGGCCCACCAGGCGAACGCGGGCGCGAACCGGCGGTGAACTTTCGGCTGAGTCCCCCCGCTCGGCGAGATTTCGCCGCGGCCGTCGGCGGGACCTCGTGTCCGTCCACTGTGGCCGGTGCCCGCTGACCGCTTCCCGGCTTCTCGCAAAAACGTCCCACGGAATCGGTGCAGCGCTGAAAAAATTGCGCTGAAGGTGTGGCAAAAAGATGTATCCGAAAGTTTTCAGCGCGGCGGCGGCTACCGTCCGATCGCTGCATTCTGCCACCCACGGGGAGGAATCATGGCACTGCTCAAGAACGGCGTGGTCACCGCGCCACCGGGGGCACCCGCCGGCGCGCGGGCGCTGACCTCGGCCGATCCGTTCGGCTCCGGGACCGGCCGGGCCGCCGACCGCGGGGCGAACCGGTACGGCGTCTGCTCCATCGAGGACTTCCCGCCCGGGATGAACGACCTTTCCTACACCCACGACGACGCCGGTGGTTTCTACAATTACGTCAAGCAGTTCACCGCGCCGAACTTCTGGTACACCGACAGTGGTGTGCTGTCGTGGATCTACGGCGAACAGTACGACGACTGGCAGGGCACCTACGGCTTCGACGCCTGTGTCGCCGAGTACCACTCCGGGCACGGGACGATGGACGGCAATGGGGTCTTCTGGATGCCGATGGGCGGCACCTGGGGCGGGTCGGCCTGGGCGAGCTCGGCCGACATGCGGCTGGGCAACGAGGTCGCGCGCTACCTCTTCTTCTCCACCTGCCTCTCGCTGCGCATCGGCGACGGCAACAGCCCGATCCGCACCTGGGACGCGGCCAACCTCGGCCTGCGGATGATCTTCGGCTTCGAGACGACCAGCGTCGACAGCCCGAACTACGGCGCCTACTTCTTCAGCAAGTGGAACGGCAACGGCCACAAGTTCAGCAAGGCGTGGCTCGACGCTTCCTGGGACATCGACCACCACCAGGCGCCGTCGGCCGTCGCGTGCGGGGCGACGCAGGCCGAGGCGCAGGACCGGCTGTGGAACGAGGGGACCTTCCAGACCGCCGCCGCGTCGAAGAACTGGTGGTGGTGGACCTGGTACGACGCCGCCAAGAGCATCCGGGCGCCGCGGCTGGAGCTGCCCGGCTCGGTGCAGACCGCCCGGTTCGCGCCGCAGCGGCTTTCGCCGTCGCGGCTGGCCGAGCTGGCCGGTCACTACGGCGTCCGGCTCGGCGGCGAGGTACCCGAGGACGCGATGGGCCCGCACGGTGTCGTGCTGGGCGCCGGCCAGGACGGGCCGAGCCTGAGCGTCGACCACCGCGGCGTCCGCGAGATCACCTTCGCCGATGCCGACGGCACCGGACGGGACGCGCCGAGCGCGGACGAAGCCGTCCGGATCGCCCAGGACGCGGTCGAGACGTTCGGCCTGGCCGATCGGGTGGACCTGGTCGCCGACAAGGTGCGTCACCAGTACCACGCGGGCGGCACCGCCGACGACGTCGCCGACCCGCGGGTGCGCGAGACGCACGTGGTGTTCACGCAGCTGGTCGACGGCCACCCGGTCGTCACCCCCGGGCTCGGCGAGGTCCGGGTCGCCATCGACGGCGGCGGCACGGTGACGACGATCGTCGACGCCACCCGCGAGGTCGAGCGGCTGAGCGACGGCGCGCCCACCGCACCGCCGTCGGCCGGGGAAGCCGCGCGCGAGCCGGCCACCGTGGACGAGGCCCTCGACGCGCCGATGCAGCGGCTGCTGCGCCGGCTGGCCGCCGGTGGCCGCGTGCCCGCCGAAGTCCGCACGATCCCGGACTCGACGGCGGTCGGCTACGCCCTGCGCGGCGACGACGGTGCCCCGGTCGTCCGGCGGACCGTCGAGGTCGACTGCGGCGCGGGCCTGGCGAAGCGGTACGTCCTGGAGGCGCCCCTGCGCTGACGGGCCGCCGGCGGGAACAGCGGCGGGCCGGCACCACGTCGGGGGGTGCCCGCCCGCCGTTTCGCTCGAACGGGTGTAACCACGAGGTATCCGGGGCATCACCTGAGGACACCTGTGCTCCAGGGGAGTGCGCCGTACCGAGGGAGACCGCGATGACCTTCGATTTCGTCAGCCGCTGGCTGGGCAGGCATCGCGACTGCCCGGGCGTCACCGTCGACCTGGCGTGCGGGGGCCGCGTCACGCTGCGGGAGATCGACGGGCGGCCCGTGCTGGCCGTCACCACCGCGCCCGGGCCCGACGGCCGGTGCGACGTCGCCGCCGTGCCGCTGTCCGAGGCCGAGCGCCGTGAGCTGGGCCAGGTGCTGGACTCCGGCGTCCTGCTCGCCTCCTGATCGCTTCCGCGTCACCCGCCGTTCGCACTCGCGTTGAGTGCTTTGTCGCGAACCTCGCGTGAAAGCCGGTCCACACGGTGTGGTGCGGGTCGCTTTTTGTCGGGTTCCCACAACTCAGCCGCTCCGGCATGCGCCATGGCGGACATTGGTCCGACCCATCCTCATCCACCAGGGTGTAGACAAGTGCAGGCGACGTTCCACGACGGGTACGTCGCCTTCTGCGCGTGGGTACTTGGGAGGCTCAGCCGGTGTTCAGTCGTGTCGCCATCGTCAACCGCGGAGAGGCCGCGATGCGGCTCATCCACGCCGTCCGGGATCTGTCGGCGGAAACCGGGACGCGGATCGAGACGGTCGCCCTTTACACCGACGCCGACCGCACCGCGACGTTCGTCCGCGAGGCCGACCTGGCCTACGACCTCGGCCCGGCCTCGGCCCGCCCGTACCTCGACCTGGCCAAGCTGGAGAAGGCGCTGGTCGAGACGAAGGCCGACGCCGCCTGGGTCGGCTGGGGCTTCGTGGCCGAGGACCCGGCGTTCGCCGAGCTGTGCGAGAAGGTCGGCGTCACCTTCGTCGGGCCGAGCGCGGACGCGATGCGCAAGCTCGGCGACAAGATCGGCGCGAAGCTGATCGCCGAAGAGGTCGGCGTGCCGGTCGCGCCGTGGAGCCGCGGCGAGGTCGCAACCCTCGAAGACGCGCTGAAGGCCGGCGAGCAGATCGGCTACCCGCTGATGCTCAAGGCCACCGCGGGCGGCGGCGGGCGCGGCATCCGCATGGTCGCCTCCGGCGAGGACCTCGCCGACGCCTACGAGCGCACCAGCCAGGAAGCCCTGCGCGCCTTCGGCTCCGGCGTCGTCTTCCTCGAGCGCCTGGTCACCGGCGCCCGGCACGTCGAGGTCCAGGTGATCTCCGACGGCGCGACGGCGTGGGCGCTCGGCGTCCGCGACTGCTCGGTGCAGCGGCGCAACCAGAAGATCATCGAGGAGTCGGCGTCGCCGGTCCTCGCGCCCGCGCAGACCGCCGAGCTCAAGGCGTCGGCGGAACGGCTCGCGGTGGCCGTGGGCTACCGCGGCGCGTGCACCGTCGAGTTCCTGTACCACCCGGGCGAGAAGCTGTTCGCCTTCCTCGAGGTCAACACCCGCCTGCAGGTCGAGCACCCGATCACCGAGATCACCACCGGCTCCGACCTGGTCAAGCTGCAGCTGCACGTGGCGGGCGGCGGGAAGCTCGAAGGCACCCAGCCCGCCGAGAGCGGCCACGCCGTCGAAGCGCGGCTCAACGCCGAGGACCCCGACCGCGACTTCGCGCCCTCCCCCGGCCGCATCGCGCGGCTGGCCCTGCCCGCCGGCCCCGGCATCCGCGTCGACACCGGCGTCAGCGAGGGCGACACCATCCCGGCCGACTTCGACTCGATGATCGCCAAGATCATCGCCTACGGCCGCGACCGCGACGAGGCGCTCGGCCGCCTGCGCCGGGCGATGGCCGAGACCACCGTCATCATCGAGGGCGGCGCGACCAACAAGAGCTTCGTGCTCGACCTGCTCGACCAGCCCGAGGTGATCGACGCCAGCGCCGACACCGGCTGGATCGACCGCGTCCGCGCCGAAGGCCGCCTGGTCACCCACCGGCACTCCGCGATCGCCCTCGCCGCGGCCGCCATCGAGGCCTACCAGGACGAAGAAGAGGTCTCCGTCCAGCGGCTGCTGTCCACCGCGCACGGCGGGCGCCCGCAGGTCCAGCACGAGAGCGGCCGCCCGCTCGACCTCAAGCTCCGCGGCGTCGGCTACCGCGTCTCGGTCGCCAGGGCCGGGCGGACCCGCTTCCGCGTCGGCATCTCGGCCGGCGCGTCCGACGTCCACCACGCCGACATCGAGATCGACCGGTTCGACGCCCACAGCGGCCAGATCCTGGTCAACGGCCGGCGCTTCCGGCTCGTTTCGGCCACCCACGGCCCGATTCACCTCGTCGAGGTCGACGGCGTCACCCACCGCATCAGCCGCGACGAAGGCGGCGTCGTCCGCTCCCCCGCGCCCGCGCTGGTCGTCGCCACGCCGCTGGCCGTCGGTGACGAGGTCGAGGCGAACGCGCCGATCCTCGTCCTGGAGAGCATGAAGATGGAGACGGTGCTGCGCGCGCCGTTCCGCGCCCGCGTCCGCGAATGCCCGGTGTCGGTCGGCAGCCAGGTCGAGACCGGCGCACCGCTGATGCGCCTGGAACCGCTGGCCGACGACGCCGCGGACGAAGCGGCCGACGACACCGAGACCGTCGAGATCGAGCTGCCGTCGGTGCCGGACGGCGTGTCCGCGGCCGAGCGCGTCGAACGCGGCCTCCAGGACCTCCGCAGCCTGCTGCTCGGTTTCGACGTCGACCCCGCCGAGCGCAAGCGGCTCGTCGCGGCGTACCTGGAGGCCCGCACCGAGCTGGGCAACCGGCCGGTCGAGGGCGAGCTGGAGCTGCTCACCGTCTTCGCCGACCTGTCCGAGCTGAGCCGCAACACCCCGGGCGGCGAGGACACCGTGCCGAACGGCGCGGTGCACAGCCCGCGCGAGTTCTTCCACACCTACCTGCAGAGCCTCGACGTCGAACGCGCCGGCGTCACCGAAGGCTTCCAGGCGAAGCTCAAGCGCGTCCTCGCGCACTACGGCGTCGAGGACCTGGAGCGCACGCCGGAGCTGGAAGCCGCGGTCTTCCGGATCTTCCTGGCCCAGCAGCGGACGGCGGCCGACATCGCGGTCGTCTCCGAGCTGCTGCGGCAGTGGCTGACCGGGGCCCCGCCGGCCGAGGCGCTGAGCGAGCGCGCCGGGCTCACCCTGGAGCACCTGGTCGAGGCCACGCAGGTGCGCTTCCCCGCGGTGTCCGACCTGGCCCGCGGCGTCGTCTTCCGCTGGTTCGCCCAGCCGCTGCTGCGCCGCAACCGCGCCCGCGTCTACGCCGCCGTCCGCACCGAGCTGACCTACCTCGACCAGCACCCGGACGCGCCGGACCGCGCCGAGCGGATCCAGGCCATGATCACCGGCTCGGAGCCCCTGGTGCGGCTGATCGGGCAGCAGATCGGGCGTCCGGGCCGGGATCGCGCGCCGCTGCTGGAAGTGCTGACCCGCCGCTACTACGGCAACCGGCGGCTCTCCGGGGTCGCCGTGCGCGAAGCCGGCGGGCACCGCTGGCTGACCGCCGAGCTGAACGCCCCCGGCGGCGTGCTGCCGCTGGTCACCACCGCCGTCGACATCGCCGAGCTGCCGGGCACCCTGCGCGCGCTCGGCGAGGTGGCCACCGACGGCGTGGTCGCCGACCTGTACCTGCGCTGGGAGGACCAGCCGGACGTCGACGCGACAGCGGAGCGGCTCGGCACGCTGCTGGCCGAGAACCCGCTGCCCGCGGGGGTCCGCCGGGTCGTGATCACCGTGGCCGGCACCGGTGGCGCGGTGATGCACCACCATTTCACCTTCGAGCGCGACGGCGACAGCTTCACCGAGGACCGCCTGATCCGCGGCCTGCACCCGCAGATCGCGCAGCGCCTGCAGCTGGAGCGGCTGCGCGAGTTCGACCTCACCCGCCTGCCGTCGGCGGACGAGGAGATCTACCTGTTCAAGGCCGTGGCGAAGACCAACCCGGCCGACGAGCGGCTGATCGCGATGGGCCAGGTCCGCGACCTGACGCCGTTGCGCGAAGCCGACGGGCGGCTGGTCGCGCTGCCCGCGCTCGAGGACGCGGTCACCGCCTGCCTCGACGCGATCCGCAACATCCAGGCGCAGCGGCCGCAGAACAAGCGGTTCGACACGAACCGGATCATGATGTACGTCTGGCCGCCGACCGACCTGACCACCGAGGAGCTGAACCAGCTCGTCCAGCGCATCCTGCCGACGTCGGTCGGGGCCGGGCTGGAGGAGGTCCAGTTCCTGGCGCGGCGGCGCACGGACGCGGGCAAGCTGACCGAGCTCGCCGTCCGGATCACCCTCGACCCCGGCCACGGCGCGCGGCTGCACGTCGAGGCGCCGTCGACCGAGCCGGTGAAGCCGCTCGACGACTACCGCCTGAAGGTGCTGCGCGCGGCGCGGCGCGGGACCGTCTACCCGTACGAGATCACCGGCTTGCTCTCCGGTCCGGAGGGCACCTTCACCGAGCACGACCTCGATACCTCGGGTGTCCTGGTGCCGGTGGACCGGCCGAAGGGCAAGAACACCGCGGCGATCATCGCCGGTGTCGTCACGACCCCGAGCGAGCGGCACCCCGAGGGCGTCACCCGCGTGGTGCTGCTCGGTGACCCGACCAAGTCGCTGGGTGCGTTGTCGGAGCCGGAGTGCTCGCGGGTGATCGCGGCGCTCGACCTGGCCGAGCGGATGCAGGTGCCGCTGGAGTGGTTCGCGCTGTCCTCGGGCGCGCGGATCTCGATGTCCTCGGGCACCGAGAACATGGACTGGGTCGCCGCGGCGCTCAAGCGGATCGTCACGTTCACCCAGGACGGCGGCGAGATCAACATCGTGGTCAACGGCATCAACGTCGGCGCCCAGCCGTACTGGAACGCCGAAGCCACGATGCTCATGCACACCAAGGGCGTGCTGATCATGACGCCGGACTCGGCGATGGTGCTCACCGGCAAGCAGGCGCTCGACTTCTCGGGTGGCGTGTCGGCCGAGGACAACTTCGGCATCGGCGGCTACGACCGCGTGATGGGCCCGAACGGCCAGGCGCAGTACTGGGCGCCGAACCTGCCGGCCGCGCGCGAAGTGCTGATGGCGCACTACGACCACACGTACGTGGTGCCGGGTGAGGCCGGGCCGCGCAAGGTGGGCACGAGCGACCCGATCGACCGGGACGTCTCGCCGTTCCCGCACGCGATCGCCGGCAGCGACTTCACGACGGTGGGCCAGATCTTCTCGGCCGAGCACAACCCGGACCGCAAGAAGCCGTTCGACATCCGCACGGTGATGCGCGCGCTGTCCGACCAGGACCACCCGGTGCTGGAGCGCTGGGCGGGGATGGCGGACGCGGAGACGTCCGCGGTGCAGGACGTGCACCTCGGCGGCCGCCCGGTCTGCCTGGTCGGCATCGAGTCGCGTTCGGTGCCGCGGCGCGGCTTCCCGCCCACCGACGGCCCGGACACCTACACCGCGGGCACGCTGTTCCCGCGGTCGTCGAAGAAGACGGCCCGCGCGATCAACGCGGCGTCGGGCAACCGGCCGCTGGTGGTGCTGGCGAACCTGTCGGGCTTCGACGGCTCGCCGGAGTCCCTGCGCAAGCTGCAGCTGGAGTACGGCGCGGAGATCGGCCGGGCGATCGTCAACTTCGAGGGCCCGATCGTGTTCACCGTGATCTCGCGCTACCACGGCGGTGCGTTCGTGGTGTTCTCCAAGGCGCTGAACCCGAACATGACGGTGCTGGCCCTGGAGGGCTCGTTCGCCTCGGTGCTGGGCGGCGCCCCGGCGGCGGCGGTGGTGTTCGCGGGCGAGGTCAACAACCGCGCGGCGAACGACCCGCGCGTGACGGAGCTGCAGGCCCAGCTGACGTCGGCTTCGGGCGCCTCCCGGGCGGCGCTGAACGCCCAGCTGGCGGAGCTCCAGTCGTCGGTCCGCGCCGAAAAGGTCAGCGAAGTGGCAGCGGAGTTCGACCGCGTCCACAGCATCCAGCGAGCGGTCGAGGTCGGCTCGGTGGACGCGATCATCTCGGCCGCCGACCTGCGGCCGCGGATCATCGAGGCGATCGAACACGGCCTGAAGAAGTAGCGGCCGGCGTCGTCCGATCCGAAGGGGCACTTTCCCGGGGAAGTGCCCCTTCGGCATTCCGACGCTTCGCGACTTTCGGGGGTATGACCCCTTTGCACCGGGCCGACACACTGTGCGTGCCGGTACGGTGACCACGGGTTCCGACCGGACCTCCATCCGTGCGGCGTGAGGAGATCCCCCGATGGCGTCAAGGTCCCTGTCCCGGCTCGCCCTTGCGGCGTCCGGGGTCCTGCTCACCTCCGTGCTCGGCGGTACCGCCGCCGCGCAGACGGCGGACACACCGGTGTTCTGGCGCGTCCCGGCCACCGCCGCCCAGGCACAGGCGCTGACCGATGCCGGGTTCGACGTCGAAGAAGGGGACGATGCCGCCAGCGTCAACGTCGTCGGCGGGCGGGCCGTCGCCGCGAAACTGCGGGCGCTCGGGTACCGGCCGTCGTTCTTCGACACCGTCTACAAGGAACTGCCGGCCGAGACGAACAAGCTGGCGGCGGACACCTACTACGGCGGATACCGGACCGTCACCGCGCACGAGAACCACCTCGCCGCCGTCGCCTCGGCTCACCCCGACCTGGCCACGAAGTACACGATCGGCCAGTCCTGGAAGAAGCTGAAGGGCCAGGGCGGGCACGACGTCCAGGCGATCTGCCTGACCAAGAAGCAGGCCGGCGACTGCACGCTCTCGACGACGTCGACGAAGCCGAAGTTCTTCCTGATGGCCCAGATCCACGCGCGCGAGCTGTCGACCGGCGAGCTCGCCTGGCGCTGGATCGACTACCTCGCCGACGGCTACGCCACCGACGCGACCGCGAAGTCCATTCTGGACACCACCGAGGTCTGGGTGGTGCCGATCGCCAACCCCGACGGCGTCGACATCGTCGCCTCCGGCGGGAACTCGCCGAAGCTGCAGCGCAAGAACGCCAACAACTCCCGCGGCTGCAGCGGCACGAACATCGGCGTCGACCTCAACCGAAACTCGACGTTCAAGTGGGGCGGCGACTCCAACTCCGCCTGCTCCGAGACCTACCAGGGCGTGAGCGCGGGTTCCGAGCCCGAGGTGCAGGCGCTGGAGAAGCTGGCCCGCGCGATCTTCCCGGACCAGCGCGGCACCGGCAACAACGACCCGGCGCCCGCGACGGCCAAGGGCACGATGATCACGCTGCACAGCTACGGCAACGACATCATCATCCCGTGGGGCTTCACCCAGGCGACCTCGCCGAACGACGCGCAGTACCGCAGGCTCGGCGCGAAGTACGCCGCGTCCAACGGCTACCTCGTCGGCACCAACGAGGAGACGGTCGGCTACGACACGACCGGCACCACCGACGACTTCACCTACGGCGAGCTCGGTGTCGCCAGCGTGACGTTCGAGGTCGGCGGCTCGAGCGGCACGTGCGGCGGTTTCCTGCCGCGCTACACGTGCGTCGACAGCACGTTCTGGCCGAAGAACAAGGGCGCGCTGATCACCGCCGCCAAGGCCGCGGCGGCACCGTACCAGCAGTGAGTCACGGCCGGCAGGCGTAGATGCAGTTCTGCGGGCGCGGGGATTCGAGCACGTCGACGTGCCGGAACCCCGCGTCCGCAAGCATTTCCGCCGCCTTCTCGGTGCCCCACACGGCCCCGAGCGCGGCGCCGCCCTCGGCGAGTGACGTCGTCGTGCAGTACATCAGGCTGATCGCGTAGGTGAGGGCGGCCAGCGGGTTGCCGACGTTCCGCTCCAGGTGACTGGAGAAGTTGGTGTCCACCATGAAGAACAGCCCGTCCGGCGCGAGGGCGTCGTGGACCCGCCGCAGCACGACGTCCGGCCGGTCCTGGTCGTGGACGGCATCGAACGCGGTGATGACGTCGTAAGGCGGATCGGCCCGCAGTTCGGCGGCATCCCCGACGACGAATTCGGCGTTGGCGGGCTTGCGTTCACCGGCTTGCGCGACGACGTCCGGGTTGATGTCCAGGCCGGTGAAGCGCGAGGCGGGAAAGGCCCGGGCGGCGACGGCGATGGCGTTCCCGGTCCCGCAGCCGAGGTCGAGCACGCGCGCGCCGGCCGCGAGCCGCTCGTTGAGGCCGGGGACGGCGCCGAAGAAGCCGTCGACGAGGTGTTCGCGGTAGATGTGCTTCCAGCTGTCACCGGTTTTCGCGCCGAGGGTTTCGAGGTAGGGCCCGTAGGCCGACCTGGGGACCCCGCCGCCTTCGGCGAACGCGCGCTCGAGGTCGGGCAGGATGCCGGTGAAGGCGGACAGGGTCAGCAGGGACGGCATCAGGTTCGACGCGGTTTCGCCGAGCAGGAACTTGGCGTGCTCGGGCGGGAAGGTGTAGTCGCGGCCGTCGTAGGTGAAGATGCCCCCGGTGACCATGGCGCCGAGCCACTCGCGGACGTAGCGTTCGTGCAGCCCGGCGCGCGCGGCAAGCCCGGCACTGGTGGCGGGCCCCCGCGCGGCGGCGGCGAGCAGCCCGGTGCGGTGGCCGACCCCGATGAGCATGGTGAGGGCGCTGCCGGTCATGGTCGCGGTGAGGTGGGCGGCGAAGTCCTTCTCCTCCATGGGTGGAGCCTACCCCGCCGGTGGACCGTCCGATGTGGACGATCCGCCCGGCGGGGTGCAATTGATGCTGGTGGGTGCGGGCCGACATCCGTGGGGTGTGGCCGGCTGGTACCGCCAGGACCCGGCCCGGCCAGGCCGTGAGCCATCGGCCCGGCTGAGCGTGGCTCGTGGCGGCGGCCGGAACCGCGACACGAGCCACGCCGGCGGCAGCTGTCAGGCGTCCTCGTCCTCCAGGCCCGCGTCGGCCAGGACCGCGTACACCCGGCGGCGGGCGTCGGCGAGGATCTTCTTCACCTCGGCGACCTGGGCCTCGTTGCCGCTGTACCCCACCTGCGCGGCCGCTCCCGAGAGCTCACCGAGGGCGTGCCACAGGGCCGCGAAGCGATCCGCGCCCGGCTCCTCCTCCGGTTCCTCCCACAGCGCCGCGAACTCCGCCTCGCGGCCCGCCACGTGCTCGCGGCCCGCGTCGGTCAGTTCCGCGACTCGGCGACCGGCCGTTTCGACCGTGTGGACCAGGCCCTCGTCCTCCAACTGCTGCAGGATCGGGTACACCGAACCCGGGCTCGGGCGCCAGCGGTCGTGCGTGCGGCGGCGGATCTCCTGCATCAGCTGGTAGCCGTGCATCGGCTCCTCGGCCAGCAACGCCAGCACCGCCGGCCGCACCGGGCGGGCCTGTGGGCGGCCGCCGCCGCGGAACTCGCGGACCCGCTGGAACGGGCCGCCGCCGCCGAACCAGCCGCCCGGGCCGCCGAACGAGCCCGGGCCGCCCGGGAAGCCGGGGAAACCCGGAGGCTGGGGCGGGTGCGGTGGGGGCGGCGGGAAGCCGCGCGCCAGCTCCGGGCCGCCGTCCCAGTCCTCGTGCCCGGGCACGCCGTGTTCCGGGCCGAAGTGACCGGGCATCCCGTGCCCCGGGCGCCCGAACCCGGCCTCATCGCGGCCGAACCCGGCGTGGCCCGGTCCGTGGTGTCCCCCGTGCCTCCCGAACCCGGCGAAGATCCGGCCCGCGCCTGCACTCATCTCCATGACGACCTCCATATCGTATCGGCGACATTCACACGATATATCGTCGCTCGATCGACGGCAAGCACGCCTCGATCGCCCGGGGCCTCAAGAACCCGGCTTCACCGCCAGCGTCAGCAGGTCCGCCGCCGGGCCGGTCAGGCGCCGGCCCGCCGGCCACACCGCGCGCAACACCCGGCCCAGCGAAATGCCCTCCACCGCCACCGGCACCAGCCGCCGGCCGGCCACCTCGCGCACCACGTCGAGGTCGCTGATCACCGCCGGGCCCGCGCCCGCGATCACCGCATTGCGCACCGCCGATGCCGAACCCAGCTCCAGCAACGGCGTCACCGGCCCCGCCCCCGCCCGGCGCAGTGCCGCCTCGACCGTCTCGCGCGTTCCCGACCCCGGCTCACGGACCACCAGCGGTGTCGCGGCCAGCTCGCCCGCCGTCAGCGGACGGCGGCGCCGGGCCCACGCGTGCCCGGCCGGCACCACCACCACGAGCCGGTCCGTCGCGACGCGGCGGGTCGCCAGGCCCGGCCACGGTCCCGGCGACTCGACGAACCCCAGGTCCACCCGGCCGCGCGCGACCAGGTCGGCGACCTGCTCGGAGTTGACCACCTCGAGCCCGACGTAGGTGTCCGGCCCGGTCCGCTTGACCTCGCCGATCCAGGCGGGCACGAAGTGCTCGGCGAGCGTCATGCTCGCCGCGACCCGCAGCTGCGCGCCGCGCTGGGTGCGCAGTGCTTCCGCGCCGGTGCGCAGACCGTCCACTTCGGTCAGGACGCGGTGGGCCCAGCCCGCGATCACCCGGCCGTCCGGGGTCAGGGCCGAGCCGCGGCGGGTTCGGTCCACCAGGGACAGTCCCAGCTGGCGCTCCAAAGTGGACAGCCGTTTGCTCGCCGACGGCTGGGCGATGCCGAGCGCGCCCGCCGCCTGGCCGATGCTGCCGAGGTCGTCGACGAGCACCAGCAGGCGCAGCGAGTCCAGATCCGGTCCGGTCATAGCTTCAGTCTATGACCTCAGCACCGACCACCGGCTACCGCGCGCGCCCGGCACCGGCGACGCTGGAAGCATGGCACTGACAGCGGCGAAAACCTCCGGAGTGGCGATCACCGGGCTCGGCGTCGCCGCGGCGTACGCGCTCAGTTCCCTGTGGCCGGTCGCCGGCGCGCTCACCGTCGCCGTCGTGCTCGGCGTCGCCGTCGGCAGCACCCCCGTCCTGACCGACGAGCACCGCCGGGCCGTCGCCCAGCTCACGAAACGCCTGTTGCGCGCCGGCGTCGTCCTGCTCGGGCTCCAGCTCGCCGTCCCCACCGTGCTCGCGCTCGGCCCCGGCACGCTCGCCGCGGTCGTGCTGACGGTCGCGGTCACCTTCCTCGGCACGCTCGGCCTCGGCCGGCTGATCCGGGTGCCCCGTGGACTCGCCCTGCTGGTGGCCACCGGCTTCTCGATCTGCGGCGCTTCGGCGATCGCCGCGATGGAAGGCGTGGTCGAGCGCGACGACGAAGACGTCGCCACCGCCGTCGCGCTCGTCACCTGCTACGGCAGCTTCGCCCTGGCCGCACTCCCCCTGCTCGCCCACGCGCTCGGTCTCGACGCCGCCCGGACCGGCAGCTGGGCCGGGATCTCGGTGCACGAGGTCGCCCAGGTGGTCGCGGCGGCCGGGCCCGCGGGCGCCGCCGCCGTCGGGATCGCCGTCGTGGTGAAGCTCAGCCGTGTGGTCCTGCTCGCCCCGGTGGTCGCGCTCGTCGGCGCCGCCGAACGCGGCCGCCGCGACACGCACGCCCCGCTCGTGCCGCTGTTCGTCCTCGGCTTCCTCGCGATGGTCGCCGTCCGGAGCACCGGTGTGGTCCCCGGATTCGTGCTCGACGTCGCGAAGACCGCGTCGACACTCCTGCTCGCGGGCGCGCTCTTCGGGCTCGGCTGCGCCGTCCGGCTCGGCACGCTGCTGCGCGGCGGCGGCCGGGCCTTGCTCCTGGGTCTCCTGTCCACGCTGCTGGTGTTGGCGACCGGCTTCGGGACTCTGGCCGTGTTCACCTGAATTTTCCCTGCGCGTCACGTATAGTTCGTTATACGCGAGGTTGTACGGCTCTTGTACGGATCGTGTCGACGCTGCCGGCGAGACGAAGAACGATTCCGTAGGGAGCTCGAACCGTGAAGATCACCCGACTCGCCCAAGGGCTGCTCGCCGGGCTGCTGGGGTGTGCCGCCCTGGCCGTCCCGGCGGCCGTCGGCGCCGCCACCGCCCAGGCCGATGCGGCCAGCACGCCGGTGTTCACCAAGAACACCGAGGGCCACGACTGTTACCGCATCCCCACCGTCGTCAAGGCGAACAACGGCGACCTGCTCGCCTTCGCCGAGGGCCGCAACGGCGGCGCCCACGCCTGCGCCGACCTGGGCAAGATCGATCTCGTGCTGAAGCGTTCCACCGACGGTGGCAAGACGTGGGGCGCGCTGAACACCGTCATCACCGCGTTCGGGGACACGAAGGGCAACCCCGCGCCGATCGTCATCCCCGGCAGCAACCGGATCGTGCTGCTGTCGACCATGCAGTGCTACACCAACCCCGACTGCGGCCGGATCCCGCGCGTGTCCATCAGCGAGGACAACGGGAAGACGTGGGGTGCCCCGAAGACGCTGACCACCGAACTCGGCTTCTCGACGGCGCCGGGCTGGCTGGCCACCGGGCCCTCCCACGGGATCGTGCTGACGCGCGGTGCGCACAAGGGCCGGCTCGTCGCCGGGATGAGCTACTCGAACATCGGCGCGCTGGTCTACAGCGACGACCAGGGCAGCACGTGGCACCTCGGCGCCACCGACAAGCCGGCGACGAGTGCGATCAACCCGCAGGAGATCAGCGTCACCGAGCTCCGGGACGGCCGGATCTACGCCGCCGCGCGCAACCAGGCGAACGACGGCAACAAGTGCCTCGCGGACGGCACCCACAACCGGGCGTTCGCGATCAGCTCGGACGGCGGCGCGACGTTCAGCTCGAAGTTCGACTTCGCCACCGACCTCGTCGCGCCGACGGTCGAGGGCTCGACGGCCCGGATGAGCGCCACCGACACCGGCGGCAAGTACAACCGGCTCCTGTTCGCCGCACCGTCCGTGTGCGGCGAGCGCGAGCAGCTGCGGGTGCACTCGTCGTTCGACGAGGGCGCCAACTGGACCGGCAACGCCGGCAGCCTGCTCGTGTGGGGCGGCGGCGCGGCGTACTCGGACATGGTGCCGCTGTCGCAGTCGTCGGCCGGGGTGCTGTTCGAAGTGGGCCCCACAGCGCACCCGTACGACGCGATCCGCTTCGCCACGGTCACCGATGACGCGCTCGGCGCCCCGGCGTGCGGTGGCGGCTACAGCGTCATCGACTCGGCGCCGCTGGGCACCGGCGGCGCGGCCGGCACGGTGTACCTGTCGTACAACGCGGCCAACGGCCAGAACTGCGTCAGCACGATGAAGAACGCCTCCGCCGGCACGGCCACCGCGACCTCGGCCTACCTGGAGGTGAAGGGTTCGGCACGGCAGACCGACTCGGGTTCGTTCTCCTGGTTCGCCGGCCCGGTGAAGGCCGCGGCGGCGGACAAGTGCGTGAAGTGGGGCGGCTCGGCCGGCGGCCAGGCCTACGAAAGCGAGTTCGAGCACTGCAGCTGAACCGCGGAGGGTGGGACCCGCCCCCTGGCCGGGTCCCACCCCTCTCCCCCGTGCCGCCCCGGCCCCCTCGCCCGGGTGGCACGGGCGGTTCAGAAGCCGGTGCAGCTCGCGCTGGCCCCGGCGCCGGCCGCGGTCGCCGTCTTGGCTTCCTTGCCGTCGACGATCACCTTGCAGGTGACCGAGCCGCCGTCCGGGCCGGCGGTCGCGGTGAACTGGGCACCGGCCAGGAACCCGGTGGCTTCCACGGTCTTGGTCCACGGCACCGCGGCGCCGGCTTCGGTGTTGATCAGGATCGTGTTGCGGTCGAAGGTGCTGTAGTCGATGTCGACGACCTTCGCGTCCCCGCTGACCTGGTAGACGATGGTGTGGTGGGCGGTGGCCTGCTCGTTCACGTCGTTGACGACCTTGCCGATCACCACCAGCCACAGGATGCTCACGACCAGGGCGAGCAGCGACAGGATCACGCCGGCGATCGAGAGGGCCTTGTTGGTCGCCTTCCCGGAGCGGACTCTGGCCACGCCGACCGCGGCCAGGATCAGGCCGAGCACGGCGAGGGGCCAGGCGATCACCCCGACGATCGGGATCGGGGCTAACACGAGCCCGATCAGGCCGAGGACGAACCCGGCCGTGCCCAGGCCGTTGCGCGGCGGGGCCGCCGGTGGGGCCGGGTGCTGCTGGAGCGGGGTGTGGTCGGTCATCGGGGTTTTCCTTTCACCTGGCGCTTGACGGCGAGAAGGAAACCAGCGGCGCGGCCCCGCCCGCGTCGTCCGCAGGCCTCGACCGCGTACGACGAAAGTCGTCACCGGCGGCGAAGCCAACGAGCGGAACGGCTGATGGGGACGGGGTGGTCACCTCGTAGGCTGATCCCCATGGGACGGTCCGTGCTGGGCGTGGTGTGCACCGTGCTGGCAGTCGCCGCGAGCCTGGTGACGGGCATCGTGAACGTGTCGCTGGAGATCAGCCTGCCCGGTACCGACGCTCTGCACGTGACGGCCGCGGCGGTGCTCGGCTGGTTCTTCGGGGTCGGCGCGTCGATCATGCTGGTGTGGCGGTGGCACTGGCCCCTGGTCGTGACGGGCATCGCGGTGGCGCCGCCGTTGCTGCTGGCGGCGGACTCGCTGGCGGCGTTGATCGCGCTGGCCGCGCTCGCGACCCGCTTCACCGGCTGGTGGCGCTGGAGCGCGGCGACGCTCGTGTTCGCCGCCACCGGGCTCGCGGTGTGGCGCGACGCGAGCCGGCCCGTGGAGTCGTCGCTGGCCGAGACGTGGATCTCGACCGAGACGATCGGCGCCAAGCTGATCGGCGTCGCCGTCACCGCGGCCGTCTACACGGCGGTCCCGCTCACGCTGGGGATCGTCCGGTACAGCTTCACCGAGAAGCGGCGCCTCGCCGCCGAAGAGGCGGCCCTGCGCGACCAGGTGGCCCGCCGGGAGGAGCAGGCGCGGATCGCCCGCGAGATGCACGACGTCCTCGGGCACCGGCTGTCCCTGCTTTCGCTGCAGGCGGGCGCGCTGGAGGTCACCGCGGCCACGACGCCGGACACGGTGGAGGCGGCCAAGACCGTGCGGACGACAGCCCGGCAGTCGCTCGACGACCTGCGCCAGGTGATCGGCGTGCTGCGCGGCTCGGGTTTCGCCGACCGGGCGCCCGGCGGGCCCGCGGAGCCGCCCCAGCCGACGCTGGCCGACATCCCCGACCTGGTCACCGGCGCCCGTCAGGCCGGCCTGGCGGTGAACGTGACGATCCTGCTCGACCAGGCGTCGACGGCCCCGGCCCCGCTCGGCACGGCGGCGTACCGCATCCTCCAGGAAGCCTTGACCAACGTGCTGCGCCACGCACCGGGGGCACCGGCGGAGGTGCTGGTCCGCGGCGGCCCGGGCCCGGGGCTGTCGGTCGAGGTGTTCAACCCGCTGCCGCCGCACCCGGTGCCGTCACCGGGGTCGGGCACCGGGCTGACCGGCGTCAACGAGCGCATTTCCCTGCTCGGCGGGGCGTTGTCGGCGGGCCCGTTCGACGAGCGGACGTTCGCGCTGCGGGCCTGGCTGCCGTGGGCGGCACCGGCGCCCTAGCATGGGCGGGTGAGCGTGCGCGTACTGCTCGTCGACGACGACCCGCTGGTCCGCACCGGACTGTCCATGATCCTGGGCAGCACCCCCGACCTGCAGGTGGTCGCGGAGGCCGGCGACGGCGACGAAGCGGTCCAGCAGGTGGCCCGGCACGCGCCGGACGTGGTGATCATGGACATCCGCATGCGCCGGATGAACGGCCTGGTGGCAACGGCGGCGGTCCTGGCCCAGCCGAAGCCGCCGAAGGTCCTGATCCTGACGACGTTCAACCTCGACGAGTACGTGTTCGAGGCCCTGGCGGCGGGCGCGAGCGGCTTCTTGCTGAAGGAGGGCTCACCGCAGGAGATCATCGAGGGCGTCCGGGTGGTGGCCAACGGGGACGCGATGTTGTCTCCCCGGATGACGAAGCAGCTGATCGGCGAGTTCGTGGCCACGCGGGCGAACCCGCGGCGGTCGCGGGCCCAGGCGAAGCTGGAGCGGCTGAGCGAGCGGGAACGCGAGATCGTGACGGCGGTGGCGCAGGGAAAGCCGAACGCTCGGATCGCGGCGGAGCTGTTTCTCAGCGAGGCGACGGTGAAGACGCACATCACGCGGGCGTTCGCGAAGCTGGATGTGTCGAACCGGGTGCAGCTGACGATCTTCGCCTACGAAGCGGCGCTTGTGACGCCGTGAGTTTCCGCTGGGTTCGCCGTGCCTTGGCCGTCGTCGTGCCGGTCCTGCTTCTCGTGGCACTGTGGTCTGGATGGCTGAGCTGGCTGGTCGCGGACGGGGGCGCTTTTCGCAACGTGCTTGAAGCACTGAGCTGGGTCGCCGCGCTCGCGGGCGTTGGTTTCGCCGTGGTCGAGCTTCGGAAACGCCGAGAGCCTGCGGTCCCGCCCAGCGTCTTCGTGGGCCGGGCTCTGCACCTCGCCGGCGACCGGGTGCCTCACGTCACCGACGTGTCGTTGCTGGCGTTACGGGTCAAGCGGGCGGTGGACACGTCCGACGACCGGGACCTTCCCCGGTACGTGCCCCGAGACCGGGACGAGGACCTGGAGTGGGCGATCGCGAGCGGCGGCCTGGTGCTGCTGCACGGCCGCGCCGCCGCGGGCAAGAGCCGCACAGCGGCCGAGGCCGTGCGGCGCCTGCGTCCGTCTCATCAGCTGCTCATCCCGGTCGACGGCCCGGCGCTGCGGGAGATCGTCGAGTCCGGGCAGGAGCTCACCGACACCGTTGTGTGGCTCGACGACCTCGAACGGTTCCTTGTGCCCGGCGGCCTCGACGTGGGCCTGCTGCAGCGGCTCGCTCCCGCGGGCTCGCCGGTGTGCGTGGTCGCGACCATTCGCGACCACGAGCTCGCCGGCTACCGCACCGCCGATGGCGTCATCAACAGAGCGGCGGCGGACCTGATCGCGAGCATCCCGCCGAGCCACCTGCTCACCATCGACCAGCGGCTGACCGACACCGAGCAAGAACAGGCAAGGCGACTGCAGGAGGGTGATCCGCGCATCGGCCGGGCGCTCGAGGCGGCCGAGGGGTTCGCCGAATACCTTGCGGCGGGAACGCCCATGCTGCAGCGTTGGTCGATCGGCGACAGTCCGTTGTTCTACGTCGGGCAGGCATTGATCAGCGCAGCTGTCGACTGCCGGCGGGCGGGGTACGTCGAAGCCGTTCCGAGCGCCACCCTCGCGGAGTTGTACCACGGCTACCTCTCCCCGCCGTGGTGCGACCGCCCCGATCTCCCGCCGGTCCACGAAGGCCTCGACTGGGCGGCTCGGCCGGTATTGGGCGCCAGTTCGTGCCTGCAGCCTCGGACCGACGGGGCATTTCTCGTTTCGGACTACCTGGTGGACCAGGCGCAGGAGGGCGACAGCCCGCTTGGTGACTCGCCGATTCCGGACCGGACCTGGGAAACGCTGTTTTCCCTCAGCACGGACCGGAATATCGCCGAGCTGGGCGCCGGCGCCTATCGGGCCGGCCGCTTCGACGTGGCCGAAAAGTCCTTCAGACGCGCCTTTCAGGCCGGAGACATCCTGGCGGAGGGACTGCTCGCGGTCACGATCGGCAAAATGGGGCGGTTCTCCGAGGTCAAGAACATGTTCCGCGCGGCAGCACGGTCCGACGACCCGGCTGCCACGCTTCGGGTCACGATGGGGTTCTCCTTCAACAACCAGTTCGACGACGTCGTCGAACTCGCGAAACACGCAGTGGAAACCGGCGATGCACGCGCCCTTCTCTCCCTGACCACCTCCTTGGCCGACAGCGGTGATCCGAACCTTTTCCACGATCTCGCCACCTTCACCATCGACAGCGGCGAAACCCAAGCACTCCTCGTCGTGCTGACGACGGCGTCGCGGTACCTCAGCCCTGAGGTCCTCCTCGACCTGGTGACCCGTTCGATCGAAACCGGTCGGCGCGAAGTCGTCTTCGTCACCCTTCTGACCACAGAACTCGATCCTTCGCACATTCCGGCGCTTCTGGAGCACGCCACCCGAAGGGAAGTCGAAGGGGGTATCGAAACGGTCATCGAGTGGTTCGCCGGCCTCGGGATGTTCGAGAGCATCGCGCACGCCTTGAGAGACCCGCTGACACCCGGTCGGGAGCGGGTGATAGCCACGGTCGCGGCGGTACTCCTGGGCGAGGACTACCTGGCCAAGTTCCTCGTACTCGCACGGGAAGCGATCGATGCTGGGAACATCGACGACCTTCGGGCCTTCGCGGAGATCCTCGCCCAGCACAAAAAGCCTGGGCTGATCCCCGCCCTGCACCAATACGCCATCGAACGGCGACGCGTCGGGCCGGCCGAACTGCTCGCCACCTTCGTCGACGGGGAGCCGTGAACTCCGAGTTCACTTCGAGCCCGCCGGCGCCGTCGCCACCGCGGACTCGCCGAACTTGATCCCCTTCGCCTCCTTCCCGATCGCCGTCAGCACGGCCACCGCGATCAGCCCCGGGACCACCGTCCACACCAGAGCCGACGGGTACCCGTGGGACTCCGCGATCGCCTGCTGGATCGGCAGGTTCAACGCCGCCAAGAGGTTGCCCAGCTGGTACGTCACCCCCGGGTAGAAGCCGCGGATGGCGTCCGGGGACATCTCCGTCAGGTGCGCCGGGATCACTCCCCACGCCCCCTGGACCATGATCTGCATCAGGAACGAGCCCAGTGCCAGCATCCCAGCTCCGTGGTCGACCGCGAAGATCGGGATCACCGGGAGGCCCAGCACCGCCGCCGCCACGATGGTGCGGCGGCGGCCCAGCTTCTCCGACAGCGTCCCGAATGTCAGGCCGCCGATGATGGCTCCGATGTTGTACAGCACGGCTATCCACGTGCTCGCCGCCGCGCTCAAGCCCGCGCCGCCGTTGTCGTGGGCCTTCAGGAAGCTCGGGTAGACGTCCTGGGTTCCGTGGCTCATCCAGTTGAACGCCGTCATCAGCAGGATCAGGTAGCCGAAGCGGCGGATCACCTTGGGGTTCAGCAGGATGTCCTTCACCGACGTCCGCGTCACCTTCAGCTTCTCGCGTGCGGTCTCCCACACCTCCGACTCGCGGACGCGCGCGCGGATCAGCAGGCTGATCAGCGCCGGGAAGATGCTCAGCACGAAGATCCAGCGCCACTGCAGCCCCAGCGCGGAGTGGAAGAGCAGGTACGCCAGCGCCGCCAGCAGGTAGCCGATCGAATAGCCGACCTGCAGCAGCCCCGAGAAGAAGCCGCGGCGCTCGGCCGGGATCTTCTCCATCGCCAGCGCCGCGCCCAGGCCCCACTCGCCGCCCATGCCGATGCCGTAGACGAACCGCAGCACCAGCAGCACCGCGTAGTTCGGGGCGAACGCGCACAGCAGGCCGGCCACCGAGTACAGCACGACGTCGGCCATCAGCGGGATGCGGCGGCCCACCCGGTCGGCCCACAGGCCGAACAGGAGGGCGCCGACCGGGCGCATCACCAGCGTCGCCGTCGTGATGAACGCCAGCTGCGTGGCCGTCGCGCCGAACGACTTGTCCTTCGCGATGTCCGCCAGGACGAACACGACCAGGAAGTAGTCGAACGAGTCCATGCTCCAGCCGAGCAGTGCGGCGAGGAAACTGTTGCGCTGGTCCGCGGTAAGCGCTTTCCGATCCGTCACGTCCGCCCCGTTCCGTCGGTTTCCCACCGGAAGACCTCGGGTTCGGTCTAGCACCCACCACCCCGGGCGGGCAAGGGGATCAGAGCGAGACGCGGGTGCGGACCCGGCGGCCGACGTCCCGGGCCCAGGCCTTGATCCGGTCCCAGTCGCGGAAGTCGCCGGCGCGCCGGCCCGAAGCCAGCAGCTTCGGGATCAGCCCGTGCACGGTCGCCGGGTCCAGCCGGCCGCCGAAGGTGGCCGTGCGCTCCGCGTCGATGCGCGCGGCCAGCAGGGCCACGTTCGCCGGCAGGCTGACCTGGTGCGTGGCCGCGCCGGGGCCGCACGGTCCGCTGTGGAACAACCACACCGGACGTTCGGCGAGCGCCCGGGCGTTGCGTTCCAGCAGCCGGACGGCTTCCGGCCGCCACCGGTGGTAGTACAGCGCGCTCCCGACGATGACCGCGGCGTAGTGCTCGACGCCCGCGACGTCGGCGGCGTCGCGCACGTCGACGGTCAGGCCCGCGGCGCCGAGCTCGGCGGCGACGACCTCGGCGATCTGCCGGGTTCCGCCGTGACGCCCGGCGTAGGCGACGAGGACTGCGGTCATGCGGTCCATTGTCGGCCTTCGCGGACCGGAGTGCCCCGTGGGTCGCGCACGATCCGCCGAACGGGCGCTTCCACGCTACTCTCCGCGGTTCTCACGGCGGCGGCAGGAACGCGGGTCGCTCCGACGGGTCCGGTTCGTCGTAGTAGCGGTGGAAAACCGCGGTCTGCCCGCCGGAAATCGGTGGCACGATCCAGCTCCACTCCGCGGGGCACCGGCGCCCGGCCCGCTCCTCGCGTTCCAGGTGCGACAGGAACCGGTGCGACTCGGTGTGGTGGTCGGCCATCGTGACGCCGGCCGCGTCGAAGGAGTGCTGCACCGCCAGCGTCAGCTCCACCAGCGCGCGGTCGCGCCACAGCGTGCGCTCGGACGCGGTGTCCAGGCCCATCAGCTCCGCGATGACCGGCAGCAGGTCGTAGCGCTGCTCGTCGGCGAGGTTGCGGGCCCCGACCTCGGTGCCGAGGTACCAGCCGTTGAACGGCGCCGCGGAATAGGTGACGCCGCCGATCTCCAGGGGCATGTTGCTGATCGCCGGCACGGCGTGCCAGCGCAGCCCGAGCCCGGCGAACCAGCGGTGGTCGGGGTGGGTCAGCGGGACCTCCAGGACGGCGTCCGGTGGCAGCGTGAACAGCCGCGGTTCGCCGGGCACGGCCTCGATCAGCAGCGGCAGGACGTCGAAGGAACCCCTTCGCTCCGGCGGCCGCCAGCCGAGTCTTCGCACCTGCTCGGTGAACTCGGCGTACCGCGGGTCGCCGAGGACCGAGCCGTCTTCGAAGCGGTACCCGGCGTAGCGGATCAGCTGCTCGTTGTGGATGCGCGGGCCCGGTGCGCCCGGCGTGTCCGGCGCGAAGACGGTGACCGTCGGCCGGATCCGCCCGCCCCGGGTCGCCTGGCGGAGGTGCGCGACGCACTCGCCGGCGATCGCGGCGGGGTCGGTGACCCGGCGGCGGTCCCGGATCCGCAGGCTGCGCCAGTACAGCCGGCCGATGCAGCGCGCCGAGTTGCGCCACGCGACCCGCGCGCCGTACGCCAGCTCGGCGGGCGTGTGCCGGTACGTGCCGGTTTCCAGGATTTCCGCGCGCACCTGCGCCAGCCGGTCCTCGAACCGCTCGCCCGGTTCCGCGGCGCCTTCGGCGAACATCCGGTCCAGGAATTCCTCCGCTTCCGCGGAATTGACACTCTGCTCCTCCGAGACGCGCTGCGGGTAGAGCGGCAACGAGGCCGTCACCCGCTCGGGTGTAACGGTCACCGCGGTTCCCCACTCTCCGAAATCGCGATCTGCAGCCCGACGAAAAGGTTCACCGTTCCTCCGAGGGTCGCCGACGACACTGCCGGCCGGAAGTCCCACTGCCCTGGGAACTCCGGCCAGGCGGGGGAGGATACCCCACGTTTCGCGGCACGGGCTCCGCCACTCGGGAACGCCGTCCCGGCGATCCCGCCCATTCCAGCGCACACGAGGTCCGGCTGAAAAAATAACTGCTACCAAGCGTTATTCGGACATGGCACAGCGCATTTCCGGTCAATCGATCACCCCCGGCCGCAAAACCCGCGTGATCCTTTATCGGCGACCCGCGTTCGTCTTTTCGTGGGCAATCGGCGAACGGCCTTCACCAGGGGCGGCCACCCGGGTACGCGCGCCCGCGTTAGAGTCGCGGTGATCGGCGGCGGAGGGAGAGTTTTCGTGACCGTCAGGCGCATCCCCGTGGTCCTGGTCGCCGGGTTCCTCGGCGCGGGCAAGACGACGTTGCTCAACCACCTGCTCGCCAACCGCGAGGGCGCCCGGGTCGGCGTCGTGGTCAACGACTTCGGCCAGGTGAACGTCGACGCGCTCGCGGTCGCCGGCCAGGTCGACACGATGGTCTCCCTCGGCAACGGCTGCCTGTGCTGCGCGGTCGACGCGAGCGGGCTGGACGCGATGCTCGCGAAGCTGTCCGGCGCCGAAGCCGGCATCGACGTCATCGTCGTCGAAGCCAGCGGCATCGCCGAGCCCCGCGACCTCATCCGGCTGATGATCGCCAGCGAGAACCCGGACATCCGCCACGGCGGGCTGGCCGAGGTCGTCGACGCCGCCGAGTTCGAGGCCGCCCGCGAACGCCACCCCGAACTCGCCGACCACCTGCGGCTGGCCGACCTCGTGGTGCTGAACAAGGCCGACCGGGTGCCCGCCGAAGCACTCGCGAAACTCGCCGCGACCGTCGAAGAACTGGCCCCGGGCCGCCCGCTGCTGGTCACCGCGCACGGCCGGGTCGACCCGCGGCTGTTCTTCGACCCCGAACCCCGCGGCGAGCGCGCCGGCCAGCTGTCGTTCGACGACCTGCGCGAGGACGACCACGACCACTCCCGGCACCTGCACGCCGAGTACCAGACCGTCACGTTCACCGCCGAGACGCCGCTCGCGCCGCGCGCCTTCGTCGAGTTCCTCGAGCGGCGCCCGGCCGGGCTCTACCGGATGAAGGGCCGGGCCGACTTCGGGCCGACCGGCCCGCAAGCGCGCTTCCACCTGCACACCGTCGGCGGGTTCGTGCAGCTGGAGCGGTCGGCCTGGCCGGCGGGCGAGCCGCGGCGGACCGAGCTGGTGCTGATCGGCGCCGGCATCGACACCGACGCCGTGCTCGCCGACCTGGGCCGCTGCGTGGCCGACGACCCGGACACCGTGGACGAACGCGGCCTGCTGCACATCCTGCGGTACCTGCCCGGCCAGGCCTGAGCGTCCCGCCACGCCGAAGATCGGCAAATGCGCCGCCGCCGCGGCCACCGCGACGGACACTGACCGCCATGACGACCACCGCGGTGAGCGCACCACGCTGGTACCTGGTCGGCGTGCTGCCCGAAGACGTCCCCCTGGCCCACCTGATGACTCGCTCCGGCGACCTCCGCTACCGGCGCTCGGCGTGCGGGGCGCGCGAGTCCCGCAGCTGGAAACCCGTCGACCTGACCACGTCCGAGCTCACGCCGTGCCCGGCGTGCGTCGCGACGCTGTCCGGCGTCGGCGAGGACCGCGGCCAGCTCACCCTCGACCTGCCGGTCTAGGCGATCAGCGTCCGCGCGAGCCGCTTCGCGGTGCCGAACGGCCGCGAGCTCTGGGCGACCACCGCGGTGACCGTGGCTCCTTCCAGCAGGAGCATCAGCTCGTCGGCCAGCTCGCCTTCGTCGCTCCGGAGCTGCGCCCGCAGGTAGCTGTGCAACCCGGTCTTGTGGTGGCGGACCACTTCGCGGACCGGGTCGGCGGGGTCCGGGAATTCCGAGGTCGCGTTCAGGAAGGCGCAGCCGCGGTAGCCGTCGCGGGAAAGCCAGGCTTCGTAGGCGTCGAACACCGCCAGCACCCGCTCGCGCGGATCGGTGTGCGCGGCGGTGATCCGGTCGATCTCCTCCTGCCACCGCCGATCGCGTTCCCGCAGGTACGCGACGACGAGCCGGCTCTTGGACCCGAAGTTGCCGTAGAGGGCCGCCTTCGTCACCCCGGCTTCGGCGGCCACCGTGTCGACACCCACGGCGTGGATGCCGTCGCGGTAGAACAGCGCCGACGCGGCCGCGAGCACCTTCGCGCCCGCGTCGCCGGGACGGGTTCGGGCCACGGTTTTCCTCCGAACAGCTCGGTATGGACATTTACCTGCGGTGATCCTAGCACCACTTGACACCAGACAGACCTGTCTGTTTGGTGGAGGAGATGGCGACGGAGACGAAGACGGACAGCTGGGCCTCCACGGCCGCGGTCGGCGCGGTCGTGATCGCCCTCTGCTACGGGTTCGCGCGCTACGCCTACGGCCCCTTCGTGCCGCGGTTCAGCGAGACGTTCGGGCTGACCACGGTCGGCGTCGGTGTCCTCGGTGGCCTTTCGACCGCGGGGTACGGCCTCGGCTTGCTGCTGGCGCCGAGAACGTCCGCGCGGTCGGCACGCGGGACCGTCCTGCTGGCCGCGACGTCGGCGACGGCCGGGCTCGCGCTCATGGCACTGGCCCCGCACGTCGTGGTGTTCGGCGCCGGGATCACCGTCGCGGGGGCCGGCGCGGGACTAGTGTCGCCGGGCGTCGCGCAGCTGATCGGCGAGACGGTCGGGACGCGCACCCGCGACCGGGCGCAGACCTGGGCCAATACCGGCACCGGCCTGGGGCTGGCCGCGTCGGCGTTCACTCCTCTGCTGGCCTTCGGCTGGCCGGTGATCTGGTCGGCGTTCGCCGCGCTCGGCGTGGCGGTGACGCTGCTCGCCCGGCGGACGTTGCCCCGCTCCCCCGGCGTGCCCACCGGCTCCGGGCCGGTCCGCGGGATGGTCCCGCTCGTGGCCAACTCGGCGCTCATCGGCGTGACGAGCGCGCCGTACTGGACGTTCTCCACCTCCCGGCTCGCCGAAACCGGGCTGAGCCCGGTGGCCGCGACCTGGTGCTGGGCGACGATCGCCGGGGCCGGGCTCTTCGGCGGCCTGGCGGGACGGGCGGCCGGGCGCGTGGGCCTGCGGACGGTCAACGTCGTGACGTGGACCCTCGCCACCGCGGGCCTCGCCCTCCTCGCCCTGCCCGACCCGGGGGTGTCCCTCGCCCTGCTTTCCAGCGCCCTGTTCGGCGGCACCTACATGGCGCTGACCGGGCTCTGCATCCTCTGGGCGGCCCGCCTCTCCCCCGACCGGCCCGCCCGGGGCATCACCTGGTCGTTCGCCGGGCTCGGCGTCGGCCAGACCGTGGCCTCACCGCTGGCCGGCGCGGCGGCCGCGAGCCTCGGATCCGGGGCCGTGTTCGGGCTGACCGCACTGGTCGCGCTCACCGCGTGGAGCCAGCTCCACCCGCGCGTCGGGCCGCCGTGATCACGTCTTCTTCGCCCGGCTCGGCGCCACCCGCGGCGGCTCGTTGGGCATCTTCGGGTACACCGGCGGCCACGGCGCGTCCATCAGCCCGGCCGCCATGTCCCGCTCGGACATCTCCAGCAGCGGCTCGATCGACTGCGGCCGCTCCCCCGCGCCCGCCCACGGATCGCCGCGCTCGGCCAGCCGGGCGGGCACGGTGCTCAGCGTCAGCGTGCCCGGCTCGACGGTGTCCAGTTCGTCCCAGCCGATCGGCGTCGACACCTGGCCGCCGACCCGCGGGCGCACGCACCACGTGCCGAACACCGTCTTGTGCGGGGCATTCTGGTTGAAGTCGACGAACACGCGCGTGCCGCGTTCTTCCTTCCACCACTGCGCGGTGATCTTCTCCGGGTGCCGGCGTTCGAGGGCCCGCGCCAGGGCGACCGCGGCCGCCCGCACCTGGAAGCTGTCCCAGCGCGGCTCGAGCATCACGTACAGGTGCAACCCGCGCGAGCCCGACGTCTTCAGGTGCCCCTCGATGCCGTTTTCGGCCAGGAATTCCCTGGTCAGCACCGCGGCTTCGCGCAGCTGGTCGAAGCCGATGCCGGGCGACGGGTCGAGGTCGACGCGCAGCTCGTCGGTGACCTCGGGTGTGTCGGCGAGGTACGGCCAGACGTGGAAGCCGAGGCAGCCGAGGTTCACCGCCCAGAGGATGTGGGCCAGGTCCTTCGCCACCAGCGCGTCGCTGGTCGTGCCGTTCGGGGTCGAGACGACGGTGGTGGTCAGCCACGGCGGCGCGCCCTTGGGGACGCGTTTCTGGAACCAGTTCTTGCCGCCGGCGCCGTCCGGGTAGCGCTCCAGCAGCAGCGGGCGCCCGCCGAGCCGGGCCAGCAGCGGCCCGGACACCGCCCGGTAGTACTCGACGAGGTCGAGCTTCGTCTCGCCGCGCTCCGGGAAGTAGACCCTGTCCGGACTGCTGATCTTGACCTCGACGCCGTCGGCGTCGATCAGCACCGCCCCGCTCATCGCGCCTCCCCGAACAGCTTCGCGAGCTCGGCGGGCGGTGCCTCGTCGAGCTGGGCGTACGTGCAGGACTCCGGCGTGCGATCGGGCCGGAACCGGACCAGCCGCCCGCCGTGCCGGAACCGGCCGCCCTGCAGGTGCTCGTACCGGACTTCGGCCACCCAGTCCGGCCGCAGCGGCTCCCACGAGAGGTCCTTCTGCGGCGCCCACCGGCTGTTCGCGCCCGGCTGGCGGCCGGGCTGCGGCTCGTCCTCGGCCCAGGTGCGCCATGGATGGCCTTCGAGCGCGTTTTCCCGCAGCGGCGCCAGTTCCTCGACCAGCTCGGCCCGCCGGGCCTTGGTGAAACTGCTGGCCACCCCGACGTGGTGCAGGACGCCCTCGTCGTCGAACAGGCCGAGCAGCAGCGAGCCGACGCCGGCGCCGTCCTTGTGCCAGCGGAACCCGGTGACGACGCAGTCGGCCGTGCGCTCGTGCTTGACCTTCAGCATGACGCGCTTGTCCTGCTCGTACGGCAGGTCGCCGGGCTTGGCCACGACGCCGTCGAAGCCCGCGCCCTCGAACCGGGTGAACCAGTCTTCGGCCTGCGCCGGGTCCTCGCTCAGCGGGGTCAGGTGGACGCGTTGCAGCCCTTCGGCGGTGTTGCCCAAGATGCTCTCGAGCTGTTTGCGCCGCTCGCGGAAGGGCTGCTCGGTGAAGTCGGTGTCGCCGAGGGCCAGCAGGTCGAAGGCGATGAAGCTGGCCGGCGTCTCCTCGGCGAGTTTGCGCACACGCGAAGCCGCCGGGTGCAGCCGCAGCATCAACGTCTCGAAGTCGAGCCCGGCCGGCGTGACCACCACGATCTCGCCGTCGACGACGCAGCGGGGCGGCAGCGCGGCGGCCAGCAGCTCCACCAGCTCCGGGAAGTAGCGAGTCAGCGGGCGGTCGTTGCGGGAGCCGAGCTCGATCTCGTCGCCGTCGCGGAATACGACGCAGCGGAAACCGTCCCACTTGGGCTCGTAGAGCAGCCCCGGGGCACGGGGTACCTCGTGCACCGCTTTCGCGAGCATCGGCCGCACCGGCGGCATGACGGGCAAGTCCACGAGCGCGAGCTTAAAACACGGGTACGACATTTCAAGGCGTGATAGACACTCCCGCGTGACCTTCGAACGCCCCGCACCGCCCCTGACCGGGGGCGAGCGCGAGATGCTCCGCACCTTCCTCGACTTCCACCGCGCCACCCTCGCGATGAAGTGCGACGGACTGTCCGACGAGGACCTCCGCCGCGCGTCGAGCCCGCCGTCCACGTTGTCGCTGCTCGGCCTGGTCCGGCACATGGCCGAGGTCGAGCGCACCTGGTTCCGGCGGGTGATCAACGCCGAGGACCTCCCGCTGCGCTGGTCGGCCGAAGGGGACTTCCAAGCCGCCTACGACGCGAGTTCCTCGACGCGCGCGGAAGCCTTCGAGGCGTGGCAGGCCGAGGTCGAGCAATCGCGCAAGATAGAAGAAGCGGCGGAGTCCCTGGACGTCACCGGCCACCAGCCGCGCTGGGGCGAGGACGTCTCGCTGCGGCTGGTGATGCTGCACATGATCCACGAGTACGCCCGGCACAACGGCCACGCGGACTTCCTGCGCGAGGCCATCGACGGCGTCACGGGGGCGTAGTGGACCTGCTCGCGTGGTTGCGCGACGCCGACCCGGCCCTGCGCTGGCAGGTGGAGCGCGACCTGGCGGGCGAACCGCCGTCGGTCTGGGAAGCGACGCGGGCGCGGGTCGCCGTCGAAGGCTTCGGCGCGCGGCTCCTCGAACTGCAGGACGCCGACGGCCAGTGGGCGGGCGGGGCGTTCTTCCCGGCGGGCTTCCCCGACGACGAACCGCAGCCGTGGACGGCGACGACGTGGTCGTTGAACGCCCTGCGCGAATGGGGCCTCGACGGCGCCGTCCTGCGTGGTACGGCCGAGCGGCTGGCCCGGAACTGCCGCTGGGAGTACGACGACCTGCCGTACTGGGACGGCGAAGTCGACTGCTGCATCAACGCCTGGACGCTGGCCAACGGGGTGTGGCTCGGTGCGGACGTCGAAGGCATCGCGAGGTGGTTCGCCGAGCACCGGCTCCCCGACGGCGGCTGGAACTGCGCGTGGGTCGAGGGCTCGACGCGCTCGTCGGTCCACTCGACGCTCAACGCGCTCAAGGGCCTGCTCGCCCACGAGGCGGCGACCGGCGGCACCGCGGATTCCCGGGCGGCCCGTCTCGCGGGCGAGGAATACCTGCTGGAGCGCGGCCTGGTCCGCCGCCTGTCCACGGGTGAGCCGATCGGCCCGTGGGTCACGGAGTTCGGCTACCCGTTCCGCTGGCGCTACGACGTCCTCAACGCGGCTTCTTACTTCCGCGACGCCGGCCGCCCGGACCCGCGGCTGGCCGAGGCGATCGAGCTGATCCGCGCGGCCCGGCAGCCGGACGGGACGTGGCTGCAGCGGCGGACGGATCCCGGCCGGGTGTGGTTCGACGTGGACGTCCCGGCCGGGCAGCCGTCGAAGTGGCTGACGCTGTTCGCCACCCGGGTCCTGAACTGGTGGGACGCCCGCTAAAGCTCCGCCAGGACGAGCCCGCTGCGCGGCTTCGGCGTGAAGTAGGTGGCCTTCCGCGGCATCCGGCGGCCGGCCGCGTGCACGGCGAGGACGTCGGCGTACCCCACCGGGGCCACCAGCACCACCGCGTCCGCGTCCGGCGGCAGCGGGCGGCCCGCCGGGAGCGGGCGGACGCACGGCCCGTCCGGGTCGATGCCGAGCGCGCGGGCGAACAGGACCTGTTCGACGAGCTCGTGGTCGATCACCGGCCAGGGGCCGTCCGGGGCCGGGAGCGGCACCCGCAGCACGGCCCCGCCCGCGCGCACGACCACCTCGCCGGTGACGGGCACGGCGTGTTCGTCGTAGCGGACGTCCAGGCCGGCCGCGCACCAGCGCGTCACCAGGTCCTCCGGGCCGAGGCCGGTGCCGGTGAGGACGCGGTGGATCGCGCCGATCCGCAGCGCCGGTCCCGCGGTGACCAGGGCGAGCAGCGCGCCGTGGCCGGCCGCCGCCGCGGCGGCCACCCGGTGGTTGCCGTCCGCGACCAGCAGGTCCGTGCCGGCCACCGCGGCCAGCAGGCGGCTCTGCAGCGGTCCGTCCGGCACCACCCAGAGGTCGTGCCGCCGCCCGGCCGCGTCAGAAGTGGACAGATCGGGCAGGCCGAGGCCGGCGCAGGCCTGTTCGACCTGCTCGGTCAGCTCCGGGCCGCCGGCGGCCGGGACGAGCAGCGCCGCGCTGGTCGCGCAGCCCAGGCCGGCGAGCACGGCGGCCCGTTCGGCGACGACGTCGGGGTAGACGTCCTCGGTGTGGCGGACGCGCGCGGCGCCGTCGTCGGTCACCGCCGCCGGGTCGACCAGGCAGAGCAGGCCGAGCGCCACGCCGTCCGGCCCTTCGACCCGGTAGGGCGCGACGATGTCCTGCACCGGCCGGTAGAACCGCTTCCGCAGCCGTTCGAGCACGGCGCGGGCGACCGGGACGGCGGCCGCCAGGTCGAGACCGCGCGCCAGGGCGGCGGGCGTGCGCGCCGGGTGCTGCACGGCCAGCAGGCTGTCCGCGACGCCGGGCGCGGCCAGCGCGGCGATCACCCGCTCGGGCTCGGCGAACTCGTCGACGTCGGGGCCGGGGACCGCGTCGCGGACCACCCAGCCCCGCCCGATCGGCCGGATCCAGTCGCTCATCCCGACCATCTTCCGCCACGGGCGTCCGGAAATCCGCTGGGGCCGGTACCGCCGGGATGGAATGCTTAGGACTGCAAAGCAGTTGACTCCGGTCATGACCGTCCCGAGGAGCACCCCGCCGATGACGACGTCCGCCGCCACCACGGGAGTCGGCTTCCGGTCCGAACGCGGCCCGGTGCTGATCGCGGTCATGCTCAGCACGGCGCTGGTCGCGCTGGACAGCACGATCATCGCGACCGCCGTCCCGTCGGTGGTCCGCGACCTCGGCGGGTTCGCGCAGTTCCCGTGGCTGTTCTCGATCTACCTGCTCACCCAGGCCGTGACGGTGCCGCTCTACGGCAAGTTCGCCGACGTCCTCGGCCGCCGTCCGGTGATGTTCTTCGGCATTGCGGCGTTCCTGGTCGGCTCGGTGCTGTGCGGCGCCGCGTGGAGCATGCCGGTGCTGATCGCCGCCCGCGCGGTCCAGGGCATCGGCGCCGGCGCGATCCAGCCGATGTCGATGACGATCATCGGCGACCTGTACACGGTGACGGAACGCGCCCGGGTGCAGGGCTACGTGGCCAGCGTCTGGGGCGCGGCTTCGGTGGTCGGCCCGACGCTCGGCGGCCTGTTCGCCGAGTACCTGGACTGGCGCTGGATCTTCTTCATCAACCTGCCCCTCGGCGCGATCGCGGCGCTGATGCTGTTCCGCGGCTTCGCCGAGCGGGTGGAGCGCAAGCCGCACAAGGTCGACTACCTCGGCGCGGGCCTGCTCACCATCGGCTGTTCCCTGATCATCCTCGGCCTGCTCGAGGGCGGCGTCGCGTGGGCGTGGGGTTCGGTGCCGAGCGTGGCGATCTTCGTCGCGGGCGTGGTCCTGCTGGTGACGTTCGTGCTGGTGGAGAAGCGCGCGGCGGAGCCGGTGCTGCCGCTGTGGGTGTTCACCCGGCGGGTCCTGGTCGGCGGCAACCTGGTGGCGGTGGTGGTGGGCGCGGTCCTGATGGGACTGACGTCGTACCTGCCGACGTACGCGCAGGGGGTGCTCGGCGCGGGGGCGCTGGTGGCGGGCTTCGCGGTGGCGGCGCTGACGGTGGGCTGGCCGATTTCGGCGTCCCTGGCGGGCAAGATCTACCTGCGCATCGGCTTCCGCGACACGGCGTTGATCGGCAGCGTGTTCATCATCGCCGGCGGCGTCCTGGTGGCCCTGCTGGGCGCGGGTTCTTCCCTGTGGGCCGCGGCGTTCGCGGCGTTCGTCCTCGGGATCGGGCTGGGGCTGGCGGCGAGCCCGACACTGGTGGCGATCCAGTCGGTGGTGGGCTGGGATCGCCGCGGCGTGGTGACGGCGACGAACCTGTTCAGCCGCTCACTGGGCAGCGCGGTCGGAGCGGCGGTGTTCGGGGCGATCGCGAACGCGACGCTGGCATCGCGGTTCGCTTCGCCGCCGCCGGGAGTGGGCCCGCTGCCACCTTCGGTGGACGCGACGAGCCTGGTGCTGGGCGGGCACGAAGCCGATTCGCCGGCGGCCGTCTTCGTGCGTGGGGCCCTTGCCGATGCGACGCACTACGTGTTCCTGGGGCTGCTGGCCGTGGCCGTGCTGTCGGTGGGGGCGTTGCTGCTGATGCCGCGGAAGACCGAGCAGCTGGAGTTCTGACCCTATTTTTCCGGGCGGCAGTGAAAGCGATTCGCCGGCACGGTCATTTGCGCACTTCAGGTGCACGTGCAGCAGCGCGCGTGATCGGCTGATCCCTTTGCCACCAAGCAAATCCGGAGCAAGCGGATGTCCAGGAATTGTCTCTTATCTGACCGTGAATCAAGGGTCAACCGCGCAACCGGAGGTGCGTTATCCTGCTCTCGGCGGTGTCGAACCGTCACGTTCCGCAGTTAACCTGAACGGACGCCTACGCGACGTTCCGGCTCTCGATGCCGTACCCGGCCTGCCGGAACGCGCCCGTCGAAAACCGAGGGGACGCACGTGGTCGAACAGGACGGGCCTTCGATCGAGATCGACCCCGGCTTGACCTGGGTGAAGAGTTCGGCCAGCAGCACCGGTACCGACCCGGAGAAGTGCGTCGAGGTAGCTCGGACCCGCGAACACGTCCTCATCCGGGACTCGAAGCACCCCGGCGCCTGGCTCTCGATACCCCCGGCAGCCTGGCAGGGGCTCCTGCGCCACCTCTGAGGACCTTCCCTCCACCCCGGCGGACCTGATCAAGGTCCGCCGGGGTTTGCCACATCCGGGGCCCGGCACGGCAGCGCGACTCCGCGTCTTCCAACACGCTGTCCGACTGCCCCAGGAACAACTCCCACAACGCCTCGCACAGCTGCCAGACCACCTCGTCGTGCCGCTGGGCGTCCGCCTCCTCGAGCACCGCCAGGACGTTCGGCAGCTGCTCGTCGAGCCACTCGAGCGCGGCCCGGCCCGAGCCGAACGCGGGCGGGGTGTTGCGGTATTGCTCGCACACCGGGCTGATCCGCCAGCGGAGCGGGATGACGACCAGGTTCGCCCGGGTCACCTCGTGCAGGTACCAGGTCGCCACCCGCGGCACCACCTCGGGGCGGTCGTCGTCGCGCTGGGCACGGGCGTGCAGCCGGACGAGGTCGTGGAAGCGGTACCTCAGATCGTCGACCTCTTCCAGGAGGCTCGCGTCGACCAGCAGCTGGAGTCCGTCGGCGGCGTCGGGCAGCTCGGTCGCCGCCGCCGCGGCACCGGGGCCGAACGAGGGGCCCGGGAACTCGCCCAGCAGCCGGTACAGCTTCGCGGCCGTGTCCGGCAGTGCCCGGTACGACCAGTCGAACAGCGCCGCCACCGGGGCGTCGCCCTCCGCCGACAGCCGCCTCAGCCGCGATCGCTCGTCACCCAGCTCGGCCACCACCCGCGCCACCTGCCACCGGGGCCGGGACGCCAGCCGGGCAGCCGCCACGCGCAGCGCGATCGGCAGCCGTCCGCAGAGCGAAGCCAGCTCGGCGACGTCGTCGAGCTCGCCGGCGACCCGGGCCCGGCCCACCGCGCTGACCACCAGCTCCACCGCGTGCGGGTGGGAAAGCGGCGTCACGTCGACGAACCGAGCGCCTTCGGACACCAGTCCGTCCAGCCGCAGGCGGCTGGTCACCACCACCGCGCAGCCGGCCGACGCGGGGATCAGCGGCCGGACCTGGGCCGCCGAACGGGCGTTGTCCAAGAGGACCAGCAGCCGCCGGCCCGCAGTCATCGTCCGGAACAGCGCCGCCTGCTCGGCCAGGTCGGGCGGCACGCGCTCGGGCTGCACTCCCAGCGCGCGCAGGAACGCCCCGAGCGCCTCGTCCGGCAGGACCGCAGTCCCCGCCGAGAACCCCCGCAGGTCGGCGTAGAGCTGGCCGTCGGGATAGCGCTCCGCGTGCCGGCTGCCCCAGGTGACGGCGAGCGCGGTCTTGCCGACGCCGCCCGGCCCGATCAGCACGGCGAGCGGGGGCAATCCGCCGGATTCCGGTGCGGCGACCTCGTCCAGGGCCACGAGTTCGTCGGCCCGGCTCGTGAAGTGCGACGGCGCCGGTGGCAGCTGCCGCGGCACCGGGTGCGGCGACCGCGGACCGGCGACCCAGACGTCACCGGTGATCGTCCCGGCCTGGAGCACCACCCCGGCCGCGCCACCGACGATGTGGTTGTGGACTTCGGATGGTGAGGCGGCACCGGTTCGAGACGTCATCCGAGAAACTCCCACCCAGACTCGAACTTCTCTGTGTACCTGTCGCCGGCACGTGACGGCACGGGAAGCCGGAGGAATTACCTCGAACGTACGAGGATCAGGGATCCGCAGTCCGTCAGAACCAAGGGCCACCGGCAACCAGGAAGGCCCGGCCTTGACCGTCGACGAGCTCCCGCCGTACCGCGCCCTGCTGGTGGTCGACACCAAGGGGTTCGGCAGCAATCCCGGCGCCACCCAGGCGATGGTGTCCGCCGCCATCCCCGACGTGCTCTCCCAGGCGTTCGCCCGCGCCGGGCTGCGGGACGTGTGGGAGACCGCGCTGTTCCCGCACGGCACCGGGGACGGCTACGGGCTCGGCTTCGACCCGCGGTTCCTGCCCGCCGTGGTGACGCGGTTCTTCGACGAGCTCCAGGCCGTGCTCGCCGAGCGGGACGCGCGCCTGCGGTCGGTCGCCCGGTCGGTGCGCCTGCGGATGCGGGCCGCCCTGAACGTCGGCCCGATCCTCGAACCGGCGCCGGGGACGACGTCGGCGGCCGCCATCGGCAGCACCGTGATCACGACGCACCGGCTGCTCGACGCCGCCCCGGTGCGCGCGGTGCTGGAACGCTCCGATCCCGACGAGACGTTCCTCGCGGTGGCGCTGTCCCAGCGGGTCTTCGAAGACGTGCTGGCCAGCCGGTACGCGACGCTGCCCGCGTCGAAGCTCGTGCCGGCGGACGTCCGGATCAAGGAGTACCGCGGCACGGTCCACCTCTACATCCCGAACCCGAGCGGGGACCTCCTGCGCCACGGCCTCGGCCGCCACGAGGAGGAACCGGCCGAGGCCGACGTTCCGCCGCCGCCACCGCCGGGCAGCACCACGAACACCATCAACGGAACCGTGCGCGGGACCGCGTTCCAGATCGGCCGACTGCACGGCGATCTCCGCCCCTAGACGAGTAAGTCCTAAGGCCGGGTGGTGTCTGGAGACGGGCGAAGGGTGTTCAAGATCAGTTTGTGACGACCGATCTGAACACCCTTCTCACCGCACTCTACGTCAAGATCGACGACCATCTGGGCAGGCCCGCCCGGACCGGACGCCCACCACGGCTGACCGACGCCGAACTGATCACCCTCGCCGTGGCCCAGCCCTTGCTCGGCATCCGGTCCGAGGCCCGCTGGCTGCGGTTCCTGCCCCGCCACCCTGCCCGGCGCATTCCCCTACCTGCCCCAGCAATCCGGCTACAACAAGCGACCACGCACCGCCGTCCCGCTGCTCAAACGCGTTATCCGCATGCTCGCCCTCGACACCGACCTGTGGACCGACACGACCTGGATCGTGGACTCCACCCCAGTCGAGTGCGGCCGCTCCCGCGAAACCGCCAAACGCTCCGAGCTGGCCGGCTGGGCAGGCTACGGCTACTGCTCGTCGCATTCACGGTTCTTCTGGGGCCTGCGCCTGCACCTGATCTGCACCCCCGCCGGGCTGCCGATCACCTGGGCCCT